>JAPHQU010000003.1 GCA_026195275.1 Candidatus Paceibacterota bacterium | reverse complement strand
TTCATATCAATAACCTCCTGATGGGCAGGTGAGAGCGGGCGGAATCTGAGGGGTGAGAGTTCAGCGGCTACTCCGTGGTGGTAGCGATAGAGTGTCTCAATACGGAGAAAAGAATCGGCATAGATAATACGCGCGCCGAGTTTGCGCGCGAATGTGTCGGCGAAGACGCGCACGTCAACATATGGACGCACCGGCGATTTGTATGCACTCGCACTCTCACGCTCAAGCACGATTGTCTTAATATCGGCGCGGGGGAGCGAGAGGAAGCTTCCGGTACCAACGATAATGACCGGATGTTTTTCTGTGAGCGCTTTATTCCATCGGTCTCGTTGCTGCTTCTTGGTGAGTCCGCTGTGGAACGCAAAGAGATATGCCCGGATTCCCTTTTCCGATTGAAGTGCGAAGTGTTCAACGTCGTGCATGGTTGGCATCACGATGAATACTGACTGCTTCCGTGCGAATGCTTCGCGCATGATCCCCCGATAGGTTGAGAAGCGCTCGGCGCGGTCTGCTTGGTAGACCAATCGTTCGTGGGAGAGCGCAGGACCTTCCTCGTTGGATACAACACTCTCTTCCAGTTTCTTCGGATCACTGAGGATCGCTTTCGGGACGAGTGTATTGATGAGTGCGCCGAGTGATGAGGCGCAGTACGTTGCTGTCTCTTCCGCAGCAGCCATGAACGCTTCTGAAAAGACACGCGCTTCGCGCACATGCTCAACTTTTTTTATCGGGTAGGGTGATTGTCGCAGGCGTGTCTTTGCGTCACGCACACTCTCACTTCCCAAGACGATTGCCGGGGTGAGTGACTTGCGTATAGGAACAGACACCACTGTCCCCGGCACGAGATTCTCTTTAGAGAAATATGAAAGTCGGTCCTTGGTGATACCGCGCGAAATCGGGATAACATGTATCAAAAACATTACGTACAGCATAGCAGATACCGTGCCCGGGGAGCCAATTTGTAAAAGCGTCTCCGAGCCCGTACAATAGAGCCACAACACACTATCTTTTATGCAAGAAAGCTTCTTTATCAAAGGACTCGGAGGAGAGAAAAAACTTCGCGGCGAGGTGACGGTGAATAGCGCTAAGAACGCAGTTCTTAAGGGTATGGCGGCGAGCATACTCTTTGAAGATGAGGTGCGACTCTCTCATGTTCCGGATATTGAGGATGTACACCGCATGACCGAGCTCCTCGAGGCGTTGGGTGCGAACATAGAGAAAGACGGACGCGAATACACGATCCACGTAGGCGAGAGTGTTTCAACGACACTTGATACCAAGCTCTCTGACAGGCTCCGCACCTCAATTGTACTCACCGGCCCGCTACTTGCTCGCTTTGGTGAGGTGCACTTCCCGCACCCTGGCGGGTGTGTTATTGGCGCTCGACCAATCGACTTTTTCCTTGAGGGGTTTGAGCGGTTTGGCGCTCGCGTCTCACACGAGGACGAGAGATATCACATTGCCGCGCCTGCAGGTGGGCTTAAGGGTGCGAACATCTTCTTTCGTGCACCAACACACACGGGGACTGAGACTATGATGATGACCGCAGTGCTTGCTAAGGGCAAGACGGTTCTCAAAAACTGCGCAATGGAACCGGAGATCGTGGATCTCGCGAAATTCCTCAATGCATGCGGCGCGAAGATCGTTGGCGCCGGCACACCAACCATCGAGATTGAAGGTGGCGACCTTCTCCGGGCGGAAGGGAAAGCGTACCGTGCGCTGCCGGATCGAATCGAGACCGGGAGCTTCCTGATCCTTGGCGCGCTCGTTGCGGACGAGCTCACTATTCGTGGGTGTAACCCCGAGCACGTCGAGGTGCTCACGGATATCCTCAAAAGCTCCGGTGTTCCAATCCAAATTGAGGGAGACGCAATACATATCCGCGGCAATGCGAAGATCCCCAAAGGATCTTTTCGTCCAATCGACATCCGGACGCACGAGTACCCGGGATTTGCGACCGACCTTCAAGCACCGATGACGGTCTTTCTCACGCAGGCGGTGGGGGAGTCGCTCGTCTTCGAGACAATCTTCGAAGGGCGTCTCAACTATACAGACGACCTTGTGCGCATGGGTGCCGATATCGCAATCTGGGACCCGCACCGAGCGCGCGTCAAAGGGTATACACCACTCATCGGGCGCACGCTCGGGAGCCCGGACCTCCGGGCGGGTCTGGCGTTCATTATTGCGGCTGCGGTTGCAAAAGGGAACTCGCTCATCAATAATGTTTACTATATTGACCGTGGGTATGAGCGTATTGAGGAGCGACTCAAAGCACTCGGACTTGATATTGAAAGAACTACTCGCACTGAATAACACCCATGTCATTTTTTACACCAAAACTCGGCATTGACCTTGGTACCACCTATACACTGGTGTTTGTTCCTGGTAAGGGGGTGGTTTTGAATGAGCCGTCGGTGGTCGCCGTCTCAGAACAAGAGAACAAGATCCTCGCGGTTGGAAACGACGCGAAAGAGATGATTGGTCGCACACCGGAGAGTATTATCGCGTACCGTCCGATGCGCGACGGTGTTATTGCTGACTACAAGGTCGTTGAGGCAATGCTTCGCTACTACATGAAAAAAGCGCTCGGTCCGTGGAATTTCTTTCGTCCCGAGGTGATGATCTCGGTGCCGGCAGGAGTTACTTCTACTGAGCGTCGCGCGGTCATTGAAGCGGCAACAAACGCCGGTGCGAAGAGTGCGTATGTCGTGAAAGAGCCGATCCTCGCCGCAATCGGTGCCGGTATTCCGATCCAAGAAGCGCGCGGACATATGATCGTTGATATTGGCGGTGGCACCATTGATGTCGCCGTGATCTCGCTTGGTGGCATTGTTGCGTCAACGTCAGTGAAGTGCGCCGGCAACCGCATTGATGCCGCTATCACTGACTATATTAAGAAGGTATACAATCTTGCCATTGGCGACAAGACTGCAGAAGATATCAAGATCAACATTGGCTCGGCGGTTCCGCTAGAAGAAGAGCTCACTATGGTGATCAAGGGTCGCGACTACCTCACCGGACTCCCGCGTTCGGCCGATGTCCGCACGAACGAGATCGTGAAGGCAATCACACGAGAGCTTCGTGAGATGGTTGGTGCGATCCGCAATGTACTACAAGACACCCCGCCAGAGCTCTCGGCGGATATTATTGACCAGGCGATCATCATGACCGGCGGCTCGTCTCAGTTGCGCAACTTACCCGAGTTGGTCTTCCGCCGCACTGGAGTAAAGGCATATCTCGCGAAAGAAGCAGCGTACTGTGTGGTGAAAGGAACCGGAATTGCTCTCAACCACCTCGATACCTACAAAAAGAGCATCATTGCAAAGAGTTAGGGACGCTTGACAAATTATATAAATAGTGTATAGTATACATAGTATAGTTTGGTCCGATAGGGAGACCAAAGGGATACCGGCTCCAAAAGCCCGGGGGGAGAGAACAGATGTCGAATTATTTTGTTGACTCACACGGCAACGTCTGGCCCAGTCACGCCGCCTATCTGGCAGCGGAGCGCGGCTACAAATAATCCTTCGGCGACACCAACAAGGCGGCAGCATCACACATGATGCGCCGCCTTTTTCTTTTTTTGGTATGATAGAGAGCACATGAACGAACTCGAGCAGATACTGAAAGGTGAACACCTTCATCACGCGTACCTTATCGAAGGAAATGCGGACGCGGTCCCGGGGATGGTTCAGTGTATTGAGTCTGTCTTACAGGTGACCGCAATAGGGAACCCCGATATGCACGTCCGTGCATATGGAAGTTTCGGGATTGATGATGGGCGTGAGATCCAGTCGCTTGAGAGTAAGCGTGCGGCGGAGTCCGGGAAGAAGATCTTTGTCATTTTTATGGAGCGTATGACTCGCGAGGCTCAGAACGCGCTTCTGAAGACTTTTGAAGAGCCGACAGCGGGGACTCATTTCTTCGTTATCACACCGAGCACGAAGACACTCCTTCCGACGCTTCTCTCGCGTATGGAGGTGGTCAGGGTTGCCGGTCGAGCCGGTCGAGAGAGGCTTTTTGCTCGACAATTTCTCAGCGCATCGGGGCCGGAGCGTCTTGCGCTCATTAAAGAGATTATTGAAGAGAAGGATCGTGCGCGGGCACTTGAGTGTGTGAACGAGCTTGAGGCTGAGCTCTACGAACGCACTGACTTTTATGGAGAAGATACGGTGCCGACCGATGCGTTTGAAGCACTCCAGAGTACCCGCTCGTACCTCACCGACCAATCGTCATCGGTTAAGATTCTCCTTGAGCACCTTTCTCTGGTGCTTCCACAACTCTCATAAATACTTGTCATGAAAGAAGAACTCATCGTTGTTGCACTCACTTTTTTCCTCCTCTCGGCGTCGTTTGTGTTCGCCGCCGTTGACACAGCACACATTGGCTTTGTACGCTCAACCATTTGGTTTGACCGTGAGCCGTTCTTCTCGGGCGAGACTGTCCGTGTTTATACCACGCTTGCAAACAGTACCCCAGCAGACTTTAGAGGAGTTGTTGAATTCTACGATGGTGATACATCGTTTGGTACAACCGACGTGTCACTTGAGCGGAATGGTGGCTTTCAGACTGTGTGGACTGATTGGGAGCCCACAGAGGGGGATCACGCGGTGCGGGTTGAGATCACCTCGGGTGAAGTTGTTGGGCCGGGAGGTAAGTCAGAAGCACTTGTGTTTGATACCGAGCCTGCGCAAACGCTCACGCGGTTTGTTGATACAGACACCGATGGTGATCGTATCGGGAATAGGGAAGACAGTGACGACGATGGTGACGGCATCCCTGACGTAAATGACGCAGAGCCACTTGTCGCCTACAGCGAGCTCATGGAGGAGAAGCTTGAAGAAGAAAGCACGAGCACACCGAAGCTCCAAGAAGCCGCCGGAGATCTGGTGGTTCGCGTGGCTGAGGTCGCCTCAAGCACGGCGCCGAAGATTCAGTCGACCGCAAAGAAGACAGCCGCTGTGGTTGAGGAGTTTCGTGTTGATCAGAAGAAGCGTGTCGATGACCAGATCGGGGTGGTGAAGGAGCGGATCGCAGAGAAGAAGGCGATCTCTCTTGAGAGCGGCGAGTCAAAGAACGCTCCGTTTGACCAACTACAGTTACTTGCGCTCACGCTCGCCGGGTTTACTTTCAGCAACACGATAGTCTTCTACCTTGCTGTGGCACTGCTCTTGTATGTATTGCTCATGAAAAGTGCCCCGTGGATATATCGGAAGTTTCGGGGAGGGGAACAGTGGTAGTATAGAGATATGGATACATTTATACTCATTTTAGTAGGCGCAGTTGGAATCATCTTTGGATACAGTATGAGTCGCGCACACATGCGCGCAAAACTCGCCATCTTTGCGAACACTGAGCGTGCGCCGGGAAAGCAGAAAAAGAAAAACGTTCTCCTTAAACACCTCCATGACCACGGGAAGCTCACCAACGCTGAGGCACAAGAGCTCCTTGGGGTATCGGACACGACTGTTGTGGTCTATTTTGATGAGCTTGAGGCAGAAGGGAAGGTGGTGCAGGTGGGAGAAACTGGCCGAGGAGTGCACTACACGCTCGCGAACTAGCGAGAGGAGTCCACAAAAAACGCCAACCAAAGGTTGGCGTTTTTTGTGGCTCTGGGAAGCCCTGTTTTAATAAACGCCAGGCACCCCTGGCGTTTCCGCAATGTGGATATCTGATGTCAATTCATTGAGGGGTTGATTTTGCGCTTCCATGATTGGTATGTCGGACATCTGAAATTGATTTTGGTGCGCAAAACCGTTATCCTAATACCTATAAACCAACTACCAAATTTATGACATACGATTTTTCAACATTAAAAGCGCGAGTAAAGGATACCGAGGATTGGCTACGGAAAGAATTCCAGGGTATTCGCACCGGGCGCGCGACACCGGCGCTCCTCGACAATGTGCTCGTGGAATCATTCGGCACACGCGTGCCGCTCAACCAGGTCGGCAGTGTGGGTGTCGAGGATTCGCGTACACTCCGGGTCTCGGTATGGAATGCTGAGCAGGTTAAGGATGTAGAGAAAGCAATCACCGACGCGAATTTGGGTGTGGGGGTCTCGTCTGATGGAGGTGGAGTTCGGGCTACCTTTCCGGAGCTTACTGCAGAGCGGCGCACGACTCTGATCAAGCTTGCAAAAGATAAACTGGAAGAAGCGCGCGTATCTCTCCGAGGTGTGCGAGACGACGTATGGAATGATATCCAGAAGAAAGAGAAGGACGGCGAGATCTCCGAGGACGAGAAGTTCCGCTACAAAGAAGATATGCAGAAGGTGGTCGACGAGGGCAACAAGGCTCTTGACGCGCTAATGGTCAAAAAGGAAGAAGAAATCCAAGGCTAGCTCATGAATGTTCTGATCTTTCTTGTAGTACTCGTTGCACTCATCCTTGTGCATGAATTCGGGCATTTTATCATCGCGAAGCGCTCAGGTATTCGTGTGGACGAGTTTGGTATTGGGTTCCCACCACGGCTCTTCGGCAAGAAGTTTGGTGAGACCCTCTACTCGATAAACCTCCTACCGTTTGGTGGGTTCGTGCGTATCTACGGCGAGAATCCTGAAGAAGTCACGGAGACGGAGAACGGGCGTGCTCTGGTTCATGCTCCAAAGTATATACAGGCGGCAGTGCTTTTTGGCGGGGTGTTTTTCAATATCATCTTTGCATGGATACTTTTCTCGGGTGTGTTCATGGTAGGTACGCCGACTCTTGTTACTGAGGGGGATCAGTACCAAAAATACATCTCTGACACGCGCGTCATGGTTATGAATACACTTGCTGGTTCACCGGCAGACCGCGCCGGGCTTGCGGTGGGTGATGAGATCGTCTCGATTATAGCGGCGGGTGAGCGGGTAGAGCCTTCTTATGCGACTGATGTCTCAGCGTTCGTTGCTTCTCATGGTGAAGAAGCTGTTGAGTTTGAGGTGGCGCGCGGGGGAGAGGTGTACAATATATCGACACAGGCCGAAGCAGGAATCATTGAAAGTGACCCGGAGACATACGCAATTGGTATCGGTATCGGGCGCGTTGGTACGCTCACGCTCCCGCCGCACCGCGCAGTCATTGTGGGTGCCGAGCAGACCGCTCTCCAGCTCGTGAATGTCGCCAAAGGAATCGCGACGTTGCTTTATGACGCGTTGTTGTTCCGTGCCGACCTCTCAGGCATTGCGGGACCGGTGGGTATCGTCTCACTTGTGGGGAGTGCATCTGCGCACGGTCTTATTGCACTTGCAAACTTTGTTGCGCTTATCTCGCTTAATCTTGCGGTCATCAACTTGATCCCATTCCCGGCACTCGATGGCGGCAGACTTCTCTTTCTTGCGATTGAGGCAGTGAAGGGTTCGCGAATCACCCTGCGCGTCGCGCAGACATTCAACCTCATTGGCTTTGCGCTTTTAATACTCCTTATGCTCGCCGTCACCTACAACGACATCCTCCGCCTCCTTTCCTAAATCTTGACGTCCGACGTCAAGATTTATCGTCAATCCCGCTTGAAGGTCCGACCTCCAAGCGGGATTGACGCATCACACACAGTATGGTATCGTCCAATCCAGAATTAAGTATCATTCACATCACACAGACGAAACGGAAGGAGAATCCCATGCGGATCATTATTCTCGTGGCACTGTTTATGTTGAGTGTTGCCACATCCGCCTTTGCGGGAAGTGCTATCATTTTTGACGATGGTACAATCAGGATTCTAAAGGAAGATGATGTCCTTTCCAAGGAGCGGATCAACGTCCCCGACGAGGCCATCGATGCGTACCCAGACGTCGTGAAAGCAGCGATCAAGAACCCCGGCACAATCGTGCCAGTCGAAACCAAGACAACGATGGAATCCGGTCTCTTCACGGTCTCGGTGACGAAGCAGGTCGTCGAAGGCCTGATGCGGACCGGGAACACAGTTGCGTTCACCGGAGCGGGTGAGCCCATGCACTCCGAAGCGTACAACTTCGTGACGATCCTCGGACTGCTTGCGGTTGCATCCTTGTTGATTGCGGTCACGTTGGCATGGAAGGGTGTCAATATGTTCGTCGCCTTCGCCACCGCCACCGCCTTCACCGTCACCGCCGTCACCGCCGCCACCTTCACCGCCTTCACCGCCTTCACCGCCTTCACCGCCTTCACCGCCGTCACCACCGCCGCCGCCGTCACCGCCGCTCTAGAGGATAAGAAAGCGGAGTGTATCGTCGCGACATCGGTGTTCATCGGACTGCTCGTACTCATCATGAGTGTGCCGTTCTGGTGAGTTCATTCTTTACCTCAACCCCCCCCCGAGCACGCAGTGCTCGGGGGTTCTTTTTGACCGCAGCTCTTAAACGCGGTACTATTTGGGCACTATGCGGCAATCACAACTCTTCACCAAGACTAGAAAAGAAGCCCCTTCTGACGAGGTTTCCAAAAATGCACAGCTTCTCATCCGTGGCGGCTATATCCACAAACGCATGGCCGGTGTGTACGAATTCTTACCGCTTGGTCTTCGTGTTTTCAACAAGATCACTGACGTTATTCGTGAGGAGATGAACGCTATTGGCGGGCAAGAGCTCAAGCTCACCGCACTCCAAGATCCGGCGATATGGAAGAAGACCGACCGCTGGAGTGATGAGGCGATCGATGTGTGGTTCAAGAGCGAGCTCGCGAACGGCACTGAGGTGGGTTTTGGTACAACACACGAAGAACCGATCACACAGCTCTTCTCAGAGTATATCTCTTCATACAAGGACCTTCCGCGGTACGCGTACCAGTTCCAGACAAAGTTTCGCAATGAGCTGCGTGCAAAGAGCGGCATCATGCGCGCGCGCGAGTTCGTCATGAAGGACCTCTACTCGTTCTCTCGCTCGGAAGAGGAATTCCGTGAGTTCTATGAGCAGGCTGCGGAGGCATACATGAAGATCTTTGACCGGCTTGGTATTGGTGACCGGACATACCGCACCTTCGCATCAGGTGGTGCGTTCAGTAAGTACAGTGACGAGTTCCAGACACTCTCGGACGCCGGCGAGGATACTATCTACATACACGAAGAGAAGGGGATTGCAGTTAATAAAGAGGTCTACACTGACGAGGTGCTTAGAGATCTCGGAATCACGAAGAACGAGCTCAAGGAAGAGAAAGCAGTCGAGGTGGGCAATATCTTCCCCTTGGGAACCCGCTTCTCGGATGCACTCAACCTTACCTACAAAGATGAAGAAGGAAAGGCACAGCCGGTTACTATGGGAAGCTACGGTATCGGCCCGGGGCGGCTCATGGGCACAGTCGTTGAGGTGCTCGCCGACGAGAAAGGAATCGTGTGGCCGGAGGAGATAGCGCCGTTTCAGATGCACCTTGTCTCGCTCGCGGGCGATGACGAGCGTGTCTCGGTGTATGCCGACGAGCTCTACGAGCGACTCACAGCGTCTGGTGTTGAGGTGCTCTATGACGATCGTGACCTGCGCGCAGGGGAGAAGTTTGCTGACAGCGACCTTATTGGTGTGCCAACACGTATTGTGGTGAGCAAGAAGACCCTTGAAGCAGGAATGATTGAACGAGTGGACCGCAGGACAGGAGAGGTCGATATGATCAAGGAGGAAGTATTGTTTGTGTAGCGTATGTCGCTCCTCGATACAATCAAGTCATACTCTGAGAGATTCCATCGGTGGTTCTCGGACGATATTGGTATTGACCTCGGTACCGCAAACACATTGGTGTACTTGCGTGGACGCGGTGTGGTCATCAATGAACCGTCAATCGTCGCGGTTAATCAACGTACCGGCCAGGTGGTTGCTGTTGGTAAGCAGGCAAAGGATATGCTCGGCCGTACCCCGGCGCATATTAGCGCAGTACAGCCGCTTATTGACGGAGTCGTCTCTGACTTTGAGGTGACCGAAGAGATGCTCGCGTATTTGATAAACAAAGCGCAGGAGGGAAAGCGAGCGTTTCTTGGTCCGCGGGTGGTCATCGGTGTGCCTTCAGGGATTACGAGTGTTGAGATCCGCGCGGTGCGTGACGCGGCGCAGAATGCCGGTGCGCGCGAGGTGCACATCATTGAAGAACCGATGGCGGCCGCGATCGGTATGAAACTTCCCGTGCATGAGCCTATGGGAAGTATGGTGGTTGATATAGGTGGCGGGACCTGTGATGTTGCGGTTGTCTCGCTTGGTGGCATTGTGCGGTCGAAGAATATTCGGATTGCCGGCGATAAACTCAATCGAGATATTGCGGCATATATTCGCGGTGAGTTTAAGATTCTTATCGGCGAGCGGACTGCCGAGGAGCTCAAGATTGCGGCCGGCTCACTTGTTGATGGGTCCGAGCCGATCGAGGCAACTGTGCGTGGGCGAGACCTCGTGACCGGGCTTCCGCGCGAGGTTGTGATAACTGACGCCGATATTCGAGAAGCAATCTCGGTATCTATTAACCATCTTATTGACGCAGTTAAAGAGGTGCTCGAGACAACACCGCCAGAGGTGCTCTCTGATATTATGCAACGGGGGATTTATATCTCCGGCGGCGGCGCGCTTATTAACGGACTTTCGACAATGCTTGCGTCAGAGCTTGGGATTCCGGTGTATGTAACACATGACCCACTAACGGCAGTTGTGCGCGGCACCGGTATTGTTCTTGAGGATATCGAACGTTATCGAGAGGTATTGATAGAGAATGAAGATGAACTTTCGCCGACGGAATAACGGAATAAGCATTGCCGGCAAAGGGCGTCGTGTCCCTCGGTCACTTGTGGTGGTCATTATCAGTGTCCTTATGCTCATTGGTATTGATCAGGTAACGCTCGGCGCACTCTCTCGCACCCTTCACACGGTTGGGGTGCCTCTGTGGCGTACACAAGCGGGGATCCTTAGTGTCTTTGGCGACCTCGGATCCGCTTTTCATGACAAGAGAGTACTTGCCGAAGAAAATGATCGGCTTCGGGAAGAGATCGACCGCCTCAAACTAACCTCACTTGCTAGCGAGGTTGTTCGCTTGGAGAACGAAGATCTGAGAGAAGTGTTGGGGCGCGGTGAGTATGCTGAGCGCATCGCTGCCGGGGTGCTTGCGCGGCCGAATCGTACACAGTACGACACATTTATCATTGATATTGGAAGTCGACATGGAGTGACACGAGATGCGCGTGTCTTCGCGATGGGCGGTATTGGTATTGGCACCATATCAGAAGTGTATGCAAACACAGCTTTGGTTAGTCTGTATTCAACTCCGGGGCGCATAACTGATGTGCTCATCGGAGTTGATGATCCGGTAGCTACTGTTGCAACAGGGCGTGGTGGTGGGGATTTCGAGATGCATATTCCTCGTGGGGTTGCTGTCTCTGAGAGTGAGGCAGTTTTCTTCCCGGGGCTCGACGGTGGAGTGGTTGGTATGGTCGGAGATGTGGGTGCACTTCCTACCGATTCTTTTCAGACAGTCTTGGTGAGAAGCCCTATTAATATCCATTCGATTAGAGTGGTAACAATAGAACTCTAGAACATGAAATTGTATTTTGCGACAACAACACTTTTCTTTCTGAGTATATTCTTGTTCCCTTGGTTTGTAACAGCAGGTCTTGGGCTTTTGATCGTCGCTCGTTATTCGGGATACGAGGTGGTCTTTGGTGGCCTTATGATGGATCTTCTGTATGGGGTGGATATACCCGCGTTTTATTTTGGGGCGTATATCTACACCATCATCGGTATTGCGGTATTGTTCTTTGGGGTATATATCAAACGTCATTTGGTCTTCTGCCAGAGCTAGCAAGACGAAGCGCGCAGTTCGTTCCTGACTTCGGGGGATGGTACAATACCTCCCATGAGTCGCCAAATCCGTACATTCCTGAGACGTCTTTTAGGAAAAAGTAAAAACCGAGAAATCAACCCGGATGAGATATTTCTTGATTCGAGCAATCTGCCGGAGTTTGATCGTGACCAATTTGAAGGACGTCTCGAACATCCTATACCGAAGAAGACACAGTCTCTGGTCTTGTTTGTCTTTGGCGGTCTTCTCGTCTTGTTCTTGATTCAGATCGCCGATCTTGAGGTCCGTCAGGGCGCTGCGTTCGCATCTTTAAGTGAAGGCAACCGACTGCGCAACTCGATAATCTTCGCGGAGCGCGGCGTTCTCTATGACCGAAATGGCCTCGAGCTTGTATGGAACGAAGCGGGTGAAGATGCGCACGCACTTCGAGTATACCGGCAGATGGATGGGTTGGGGCAGGTTCTTGGGTATGTAGGATATCCACTTAAGGACACTTCCGGTGTCTATTACCAAAAGGAATATCGAGGTAAAGGGGGTGCTGAACTTCTCTTTAATGATCGACTCGAAGGATCAAATGGGATTAAAATACAAGAGGTTGACGCGCTTCAAGAGGTCACCTCGGAGAGCATTACTCGCCCCGCGGAAGATGGCGAGAATATCACACTCTCAGTTGACGCTCGATTAAATCAAGCACTCTACAGGCTTATTCGTGATCGTGCGGGGGAATCAGGCTTTGTTGGGGGAGCAGGGGTGGTGATTGACGTGGAAAGCGGTGAGGTTGTTATTCTCGCAAGCTATCCGGAGTACGCACCACAGGTGCTTACCGACGGAGAACCACACGATCTCATTGACGCGTATGTAAGGGACCCTCGAAAACCGTTCCTTAATCGTGTTGTCTCAGGGTTGTATACACCCGGCTCAATCGCAAAGTTGATCGTGGCAAGCGGTGCGCTCATGGAGGGGGTCATCACCCCAGAGAAAAAGATTCTGAGCACCGGCTCAATTCGCGTGCCACACCCATACTTGGAAGATGTCTACTCAACCTTTGTTGACTGGAAGGCACACGGGTGGGTAGATATGCGTGAGGCGATTGCGTACTCGTCAAACGTTTACTTCTATGAGGTTGGCGGAGGTTTTGAAGATCAGCCGGGTATCGGAATCGATGCAATAAACACCTACGCACACCTCTTTGGCTTTGGGAAATCAACCGGAGTGTTCTTTGGGGAGGCGGGAGGAGTGATTCCGAACCCAGAGTGGAAGGCGGAAACCTTTAACGGTGATGAGTGGCGTATTGGAGACACCTACAACACCGCAATCGGGCAATATGGGTTTCAGGTAACACCGATTCAGGTTGCGCGTGCGGTCGCAGCGATTGCTAACAACGGGAAGCTTCTCACCCCATCTCTTGAGAAAGGGGCGCCTGTTAAGTTTGAAACCATTCCAATAGACGAGGAGTATTTACAGGTAGTCCGTGAAGGAATGCATCTCGGCGCCGAGGAGGGCTCTGCGCGAGCTCTTAATACACCTTATGTATCTATCGCGGCCAAGACCGGCACCGCGCAGTTGGGGGTACGAAAAGAGTTTGTGAATTCGTGGGTCGCGGGGTTCTTTCCATACGAAAAACCTCGCTACGCGTTTGCGATCATCATGGAGCGCGGGCCGGTCAGCAATCTTGTGGGAGCGTCAGCGGTGATGCGTAGCTTCATCGAGTGGCTTCATCGCGAGGCACCAGAGTATTTGGAGAGTGTCAATTGATTTTTCGGAGGAAGGCCGTATAATAATTTCTAATATATGCCAGAAGGAGATAGCTTTTTAACACAAGAGAAGTTCGAAGAGCTCACGAAGGAGCTTGAGCATCTAAAGACGACCAAGCGAAAGGAAATCGCTGAGAGTCTTGAGTACGCTCGTTCGCTCGGGGACCTCTCAGAGAACGCTGAGTACCAGGAGGCGCGCGAAATGCAGGCTGCGACTGAAGAACGTATCAGTCAACTTGAGCGCATTCTCAAGAATCCGCAGATTGTCTCGCACAAAAAAAGCGACGTAGTCAGCCTCGGCTCTATCGTTGTCATCCAAAAGGAAGGGGAGAAGGATACGCACGAATACACGATCGTTGGCTCGGAAGAGGCGAATATGCAGGAGCGTAAGATCTCCTATCTCTCACCACTCGGTGAAGCAATGATGGGTAAGAAGAAAAAAGAATCTTTTACCTTTAAGACGCCGACCGGAAAGCAGCAGTATACGATAATTTCGGTTGTGTAAGAGGAACATCTCATTGAAAATGGAAACGCCCCACAGTTAGTGGGGCGTTTTTTGATGAAGGAATCATCTTTCCTGAGTTCAGCGGGTCGGCTTCTGATCGGTAAGCATGAATCCAAGATGTGCCAACAGGACACTTGGCAGCATCAGCGCAAGATATTCCGCATATGCCGGTATGTCGAGACTGTCGCCATATATCCACGCAATCGGCGTCACCCCGATCATGAGTGAGGTGAGCGCAATGATTGACCCTGCGCCGAGGTAGATGACCGCAACTATTGTCCACACGACGGACATAATGATTCTGAAATCCCTTTCGTTGGGAAGAAAATCGTCTTCACAAGACATCATAAAAGACTCCTTGTTGTACGAGCAGTTTCTGTACATATCTATACCCCATATGTATGTTTATGTCAATACATGGCCTGACGCAGAATACCATAAAAATGAACGACTCCGTTTAACCGGAGTCGTTTTTGTTTGCGACAGAGGGCCGCACAGCCACTTACCACCTTGTTTAGATGATAATACGGGCTCTTCCCCGTAGCGCTAGACATACCTCTCGCTTGAGAGACGCACCTGCCGCAAGAAAAGATCTTTATGCAAAGATTTTTTCTTGCGGTACGTACTGGTAACTGTGTCTATTATACCATATACAAACAACTTGTCAAATGCCTGTGTTTTTTATGACGATACGGTACAATGAGCGATATGTTCTGGGCAGACAAAATAGTGGATGATTTTCTTGCTGAGCGAAAGCAGATAATTGATACAAAAGAATCAATTATTATTCGAGATGAAAAGACTCCGTCAGGAAGAGTGCATGTAGGCTCAATGCGTGGTGTAGCGATGCATGGCGTGATCTCTCGGGTTCTCGCCGAGCGCGGAGTAGAGAACACCTACCTCTATGAGTTCAATGATTTTGACGCGTTCGACAGCATTCCAGCGTACCTCGATGAAAAGAAATACATAGAGCATCTCGGTAAGCCACTCTGCGCAGTCCCGGCACCGGATCTGCCTGCGCAGGCGGGAGGGGACGAGAATTACGCTCAGTATTTTGCGAATGAGTTTGCGCGCACTATCGAAGCCTCCGGCTTTTACCCACAGTTTTATTACTCAAGTGATGAATATCGTGCAGGGAAGTACAACGACGTGATCCGCACCGCGCTTGAGCGAGCGGACGACATTCGTCGTATTTATAAAGAAGTCTCCGGCGGTGAGCGCCCCGAGGGGTGGCTCCCGATTATGGTTGTCTGCGAGAAGTGTGGAAAGGTCGCAACAACACGCGCAACATCGTTTGATGCTGAGCAGGTCTCGTATGTGTGTGATCAGGAGATTGGCGGCGCAACGCCGTGTGGGCACACAGGAAGCGTGTCGCCATTTAATGGAAATGCCAAGCTCCCCTGGAAGGTGGAGTGGGCGGCAAAGTTCAGAGTGTACGATGTTGATATTGAAGGAGCGGGGAAGGATCATGCAACAAAAGGCGGCTCAAAGCATGTCGCAAACGAGATTGCGCGTCAGGTGTTTGAATACTCTCCGCCGCATGACTTCTGGTATGAATTCTTCCTTGTGGGAGGCAAGAAGATGTCATCTTCTAAAGGTGCCGGTTCTTCTGCGAGTGAAGTCGCGAGCCTTTTGCCGCCACACATCTTCCAACTCGCGCTTCTCGGACGGCAGCCAAAACGCGCGATCAACTTTGACCCAGAAGGGGACACAATTCCGCTTCTCTTTGATCAGTATGATACGCTCGCGGAGAAGTATGCCACCGGGATTGAGGATGACGAGACGAGACTCTTTGGGCTTATCCACCGCGAGGGAGATATACATGCGCGCTACCTACCACGCTTCTCGCAGGTCGCGTTCATGATACAAATGCCGCACATGGATCTTGAAGATGAGGTAGCGAAGATGAAAGAGGCGCCACTTTCCGAAGCTGATAAAAAAGAGCTCAAGGAACGCGCCTACTACGCGCGCAAATGGCTCGACACCTATGCGTCGGAGCGCTACATCTACGAGCTTCAGCTTGAACGAGTTCCTGAAGAGGCAAAGGAATTTTCAGAGGGGCAGAAAGCGGCGCTTCGCCGTGTGCTTACAGTTGTGCGCGATTCAGAGGCGCTCGATGGACAGGAACTCCACACTGCACTTCATGATATTAAAGCGGAGACCGATACCGAACCGAAAGCATTTTTTGGTGCACTTTATCTCGCGTTCCTCGGGAAGGAGAGCGGTCCAAAGATCGGTTGGTTCCTGAGCGTTCTTCCAAAAGATTTTATTGAGCAGCGACTTGAAGAAGTAACGAGCTAACCCTCACGAGTTGAAAGGGGAAAAGGAGGAGATATAAGAAAAAACGGGCGACACTGATGTGTCGCCCGTTTTGATGTCGCGTTCATCATGGCGCGTATGGCGAGACGCAGTCTTCCATTCGTGCGAAGTGATTTGGCTTCTGCGGGTCACCATCTGACTCAAGGAAGATGCGTTTGCAGATACGTTCGCCGTCGAAGACGAGTGTCATCCACGCCTGATCCGCCGGCCACATGCGGTCATATGGAATCGCATGGAGCGGATGTATCTCAGGTATCAATTCATCCGATTCTCGAGGCTCACCACTCCATTTGTGTGCAAGGTACGTGTGGATGGCGAATTTCGGAGAGTCGTCGATGTACATGTAGAGCATCGCAACTTTCTCCAAGTCGTCAGTGGATGCGGTCAGTTCGAGCTCCTCTTTGAGTTCGCGGATTGCGGCTTGTTCCGGGGTCTCTTCGGGCTCTATTCGGCCGCCTGGCGCATTGAGAAATCCGGCGCCCCAACGTACCTTTTTTTCGCCCAAGACGATGATCTTTGGCGTGATCGGAAACACGAGAGTTGCGTGTTTAAAGTCCATTTTACACCCCCTTACAGAGCTAAAAGTTCAGTATCTTTCCGGATAATACCACGATACACGTTGTGGATAAACGGTTTAGTAGAGTGGGAGAAAGTGTCATATAATAGGATGATAGTGGGAGAAAGTGGGAATTATGCTAATTGGCGAATATACACATTCCTTGGACACGAAAAAGCGACTGTCGCTTCCGAAAAAGTTCCGCACAGAGCTTGGCAAGAAAGTCGTGGTCACACGCGGACTCGATAACTGTCTTTTCATGTACCCTATGTCGGCGTGGAAGGAGGTCGCAAGGCGTCTCCAGGAATTGTCGTTCGCTCAAGCAGACACCCGCGGATTCAACCGCTTTATGCTCTCCGGAGCGCAAGAGGTCGATGTTGATTCTGTCGGCCGCATCCTTGTTCCGGATTTCTTGAAGGATTTTGCCGGACTAACGAGCAAAGTTGTCCTTGCCGGAGTCAATGACCGGGTTGAGATCTGGAATGAAGGGGTGTGGGTCGAGTACAAGAAGCGCATCGAGAAGCAGGCCGATGAGATGGCAGAGAAGCTTGGAGAGATTGGTGCGCTCTAGGACTATGCACCGAAGTGTTCTTTTACAGGAAGTAGTCGAGCAGCTTGCAATACAGCCAACTGACATCGTTGTTGATGCTACGTTTGGCGCTGGTGGCCACAGTAGTGAGATTGCACGACATCTCGACTCAAAAGGCGCCCTCATTGGCTTGGATGTCGATGCTGCGGCACTTGCTCGCGGAGAGGAGGTGCTCAAGGATGTCGCACCCGCAGTGCATCTTGTTCGGGAGAATTTCCGAAACGTCGATAAGGTGCTTGATGAGCTTGATATCAAAAAGGTAGACGTTGTTCTCTTTGATCTCGGCTACAGCTCTACACAGCTTGAGACAGGTGGACGCGGTTTAAGTTTCCAAAAAAATGAACCGCTTCTCATGACACTCTCAAGCGAGGTGGAGGAGGGGACACTTACCGCACGTGAAATCGTGAACGAGTGGACCGAGGAGCAGATAGCCACCATACTCCACGGGTATGGAGAAGAGCGGTTCTCTCGACGTATTGCTCGCGCAGTTGTCGCAGCGCGCGCGGAGACACCAATCGAGACAACGAAAGACCTTGTAGAGATCATCTCGCATGCGGTACCCGGATGGTATCGACATCGCCGGATCAGCCCGGCGACGAAGACGTTCCAAGCGCTCCGCATTACGGTCAATGACGAGCTTGATGCGATCACTGAGGGGCTAGAGGGTGCATACAGACACCTTGCACCTGGTGGGAGGATCGCCGTCATCACTTTCCACAGTATTGAGGATCGTGTGGTGAAGCGGGTCTTCAGAGGGTGGAAGGAAAGAGGGTTTGGTGAACAAGTCCCCAAGAAGCCGACAGTCCCGAGTCGCGAGGAGATAGCCGGAAACCCACGCGCGCGAAGCGCAAAACTACGTACATTCAGAAAAGAAGAATAATATGACACGATCACGAACTATTTCACATAAAATTCACGGAATTGAACGACAGGTTTGTATCGGTCTTTTCATGTTTTCTCTTATTCTTTTAGGGCTCTATGTGTACTTTGTCGGAGCTTCGGTTGTCGATGTGGTTGTCCGTAAGGAGGTTGACCTGCGTATCGCGGAGGTTAACTCTCGTCTGAGTGAGTTGGAACTTGATTACATAACAAAGAAAGACACTATCAATCTTGAGTTTGCGCAGGCAAACGGCTTCCATCGAATCTCTCAAAAGACGTTTGTTAATCGTGGCACACTCGTCGGAAGTATTTCGTATAACAATGAGTCGCATTAGAGATGAGATCTAGTTTTATCTTTCGTATCCGCCTCGTCTTAGGGATTGTGGCGCTTATCGCTGTCGTCCTCTTGGTTCGTTTGTATTTTGTGCAGATTGTACACGGCGATGAGTTCAGTCAACGAGCCGACCATCAATATGTACAACCAAACCAGAACCTGTTCGACCGCGGTTCAATCTTTTTTGAGGATCGAGACGGCAGGCTGATTTCCGGTGCGACCTTGAAGACCGGCTTCACCGTCTCTATTAATCCGAATACTATTGTTGACCCAGAGGAGGTGTACAGGAGACTTTCTCAGATTATTGATATTGATCGGGAAGATTTCCTCAAGCGTGCAAGCAAGACAGACGACCCATACGAGGAGATTATGAAGCGGGTTCCGCAAGAAGTGGGGGTCGCTATCGATGAACTTGGTATCGTTGGGGTGGGTGTGCATAAAGAACGCTGGCGTTTCTATCCAGGGGGGTCGTTGGCCGCACACACACTTGGCTTTGTCGCGTATGGCGGTGACGAGCTTTCGGGGAAATACGGACTGGAGCGATACTACGAGGATACACTCGCGCGCGAGGGCAACAACCTCTATGTTAATTTTTTTGCAGAGATATTCTCTAATATCAACAAGACGATATTCAAACAAGATACCGAGCGAGAAGGAGACATTGTGGTGAGTATAGAGCCATCAGTACAGCTTTTCCTTGAGCGCACAATCAAGGAGATCCAAGATACATGGAGTTCTCGCCAAACAGCAGGAATCATCATCAATCCTCAGAATGGAGAAATATACGCAATGGCGGTATATCCTGATTTTGATGTGAATCAATTCCAGAATGTGGAGAACGCGACAGTCTTCTCCAACCCACTAGTTGAGGGGGTGTATGAAATGGGGTCTATCATAAAGCCGCTTACGATGGCTGCTGGGCTTGACTCCGGCGCAGTTACCGCGGAGACAACATATTATGACGCAGGGCGTGCGACGTACGATGGGGCAACGATATCAAACTATGACGGTAAGGGGCGTGAAGAAGTTAATATGCAGGAAGTGCTAAATCAATCACTCAATACCGGCGTGGCATTTGTGATGGAGGAGATGGGAACCGAATCATTCAGCGAGTATTTCCTCGGCTATGGAATTGGTGAAGAGACAGGGATCGATCTTCCGGGCGAGGGGGTCGGGTTGATAGGAAACCTTAAGAGCCCTCGCACCATCGAGTATGCAACTGCGTCGTTTGGGCAAGGAATTGCAATGACTCCCATCGCGACTGTGCGCGCATTAGGGACGCTTGCAAATGGGGGGAGATTAGCGACCCCGCATCTGGTCAAGGAGGTACGTTATCGGACCGGACTCTCTAAGAAAGTGAGTCACGTCGACGATACCTATGTCATAAAAAATAGTACATCCGAAGAGATCACTCGCATGCTCGTTCGGGTTGTTGACGAGGCACTTCTTGGCGGGACAGTTGCCCTAGACAACTATAGTGTCGCCGCGAAGACCGGTACTGCGCAAATTGCGAACCCTGAGGAGGGAGGGTACTATGGTGATAGGTACCTCCACTCATTTTTTGGCTATTTCCCGGCGTATGACGCCCGTTTCCTAGTCTTCCTATTTACTATCGAGCCGAAGGAGGTGCGTTATGCGTCGAACACACTCACACACCCCTTTATGGATACGGTGAATTTCCTGATCAATTATTATGATATCCCACCGGACCGGTAGCGCGGATGAATATATCTACATGAAATCATTCTTTAAAAAAATCATCGTTGTCATTTTGCGTCTTGAGGCGACACTGGTCCTGAAGAAGTATCGACCAAAGATCATCGCTGTTACGGGCAGTGTAGGGAAGACGTCAACAAAAGACGCGATTTTTTCGATAATGAGCGCGAAGCATTTTGTGCGCAAGAGCGAGAAGAGTTTTAATAGTGACATTGGCGTACCCCTTACTATCCTCGGATGTAGTAACGCGTGGAATAATCCGCTTCTCTGGACAAAGAATATCGTCGAAGGATTCCTGCTCATTGCACTTAAAAACCATTATCCGAAATGGTTGGTACTCGAGGTCGGCGCTGATCGACCGGGCGACATACAGAAGATTACCGAGTGGCTTAAGCCAGACGCGGTGGTGGTAACGGCACTTCCGGAGGTGCCGGTGCATGTTGAATATTTTGATTCTCCGGAGGAGGTTGTTCGCGAAAAAGAATATCTTGTTGATGCGCTCAAGCCTGAGGGCACACTAATTTTGAACGGAGATGACCCTCGTGTCATGGCGTTCAGAGAAAAACACCGGCACGCAACCACTACTTTTGGTTTTGAAGCAGGCGCGACATTTCTTGCTTCGCACGAGACATATCGTCTCCATGAGCGATTGATGACATTTCGTGTTGATAGTCGGGGGAGTAGTGTGCCGGTAGTAACTCACGACGCGCTTGGGAGGCAGCATATCTATCCGATCCTCGCCGCGTTTGCGGTGGGTTCCTCTTTTGGGCTTGATATGGCGACCATGGCGGATGCGGCAGGGAAGCACAAGACCCCGGCAGGACGCATGAAGGTTCTTGAGGGAGTCCGCAAGTCAGTCATTATCGATGATAGTTACAATTCTTCTCCAGCAGCTCTTAGTGAGGGGCTCACTGTCTTACGAAAACTCTCTGTCTCAGGAAGGAAATTTGCGGTACTTGGTGACATGCTCGAGCTCGGTTCGTATTCCGTAAAAGAGCATCGTAAGATCGGTGAGATGATACCTGAGTGCGCCGACCGACTAATCACTGTCGGTATCCGAGCGCGCGATATTATGAAGAGCGCCATTGAGCATGGTTTTAATGAACAGAATGCACTACACTTTGATAATGCGACACAGGCGGGGGAGGAGCTTGCGCGAGTCCTTGAAAAGGGCGATGTCGCGTTCATAAAAGGGTCGCAGTCTATCCGTCTTGAGAAAGCGGTAAAAGCCGCTCTCGCAGACCCCAAACAGGCTCCAGAGCTCTTGGTGCGACAAGAGGCAGAATGGCTCAAGCGGTAAGGTTATTTTGCCAAGACCAAAAAAATGTAGTATTCTATCAATGCCTCACACATGTGGGGCATTGAAATTTGGCCCTATCGTCTAGCGGCTATTGGAATGAAAAGCAAACTGCTTTGCTTTTCATCCGGTTCCTCGCAACCGCGAGGAAATCGTCGATGTTTACGAGACGATAGGGCAAGCCCTCGTAGAGGGATGTGTCCTGGGTGAGATGCACAAACTCTCATTGGACACTCAGAATAAAAGCAGTACTATTAGGCCCTATCGTCTAGCGGCTAGGACACATCCCTCTCACGGATGAAACCGGGGTTCGATTCCCCGTAGGGTCACAGACACTAAAAGACCGATGCAAAGCATCGGCTTTTTAGTGTCTGCAGGGTTACCTACGGGGAATCGAAAGACGGAGGCGGTATACAAGATCCGCCGCAGGCGGAGGCTTGTCGCCGAGTCCGGGCAGGAGGTTCTTAGTGATTGCCACACCCTATGGGGTGTGGCGAGAGCTTAGAAACCTGACGCCTTCCCCGTAGGGTCACCAGTTAAAAATAAAAAACCCGGCGTGTGGACGCCGGGAAGGGTGGGGTGGAGGGGGCAGAACGGTCGCTACGGGGTGTGCACGTTGCATGCACAAGCAGATCGAGTCCGCCCCCTCCGAGGACGCCAGCACTCAATGAAGAGACTTCATTGAGGTGGCGACTCATCTACATAATACAAAAGATGCTATCAAAAAAGAAACCGCCCACCGAGAATACCTCGGTGGGCGGGGTGTACCTTCTGTGAAAGAGGGTGAATGAAAGGAGTTTTTATTGAGCCGCGATATTGTCCGCATCCGGCTGTCTCGAGACGACGTCAAAGTCGGCCGAAGCAGTGTCTTCCGTGTTGATGCCCATTCGCCGTTTGAGCGAATCGGTCGCAGAAACCAAGTGTGTGTTGTCCAGGTTGAAGCCGAGACGCCAACCATTTTCGTTGAGTGCGTCCAGAAGACTTTGCTGCGCGTATCCGGGTATGTCCATTTTGGTGACGAGATCGCAAAGGGTGTTGAACACCCCTTTCTTCGCATCGTCACCCATCACCACGATTGGCGCGGTTGCTGATACCAGACACTCCTTGGTACCGAGCGTCATCAGGATCTTCACAAGAGTCTGGTGCGCCGGGTGGAGGCTGAGGTTGATCTCATTGCTTTTTGATCGGAACTCGATGATGTCGAGCACCGCATCGAGTGTCTCACTGGTGATCTGGAGATTTTCTGCCGCCATCCTTTGGTAGGCGAGTATCTTCTCCAGATCTTCAGTACCCGATATCTCGGTCGCAAAGACGTGTGTGGTGAGTGCCGCGAACGCGGCGCGAGCAAGGAATAGTCCTTGTGCGGTTGAGACCGCATATTCGTTCTTGTTTTTTGGATCCAACATGTCAAGAATGACCTGTTGGAACGGCTTTGTCTCGCCGATGCCGCCCTGCATGCTATTTTGATCGTTCACTGCGAACTCCTTTCCATAAAGAACAAAAAACCGCCGTAGCGGATGTCACCTATCGTGTGACTAAAGTATAGTAACACGATACCGTATGGTGTCAATGCGTGTATACTGTGTATACTATCCACATGAATAAAGAACTGACACCAACATTCTTCGCACGTCCGACACCTACTGTGGCGGAGGAGCTCCTTGGAAAGATCTTGGTGCGGAGGATCTGCGGGAAAGAATATAGGCACCTGATCACTGAAGTCGAGGCGTACGATGGTTTTGAGGATAAAGCGTCGCACGCTCATCGTGGGAAGACGGCGCGCAACGAGGTGATGTTCCGTGAGGCGGGGACTATTTATGTGTACCTCACGTATGGCATGCACTATATGCTCAATATTGTTACGGGGCCGTTGGAGTATCCGGCCGCGGTCCTCATTCGAGGTGTCTCAGAGATCAATGGACCAGGGCGGCTTACCAAAAAACTGAGTATCACTCGTACACTCAATAGGAAGCAGTTGGGTAAAGACGCGGGTCTGTGGGTCGAAGACCGGGGGGTAAAGATCAAGAAAGATGATATCGTACGTACTCCACGTATCGGTATCCGCTCTGCTGAGGAGTGGACGGAGAAACCGTATCGCTTTGTTGTTAAAGACTAAACACTGTCTCCCTGGGCGTGCTCTCATTAAATCTTGACGTCGGACGTCAAGATTTTTTGTTTCAGCTTCAACTTTTTCGGTGAAATCGGACCAGGCTCCGCCTAGCAACTTCCAACTTTTAACTTTATACTTGGTGCATATGGCATTCGAACTTCTACTTTTTATTGTTGGTTTTGCGATCCTTATCACGAGTGCGCGCATCCTCGTTAGTGGTGCTGTCTCGATTGCGCGCATCCTCAAGATCTCTTCATGGGTCATTGGAATCGTAATTGTTGGTCTTGGCACTTCGATTCCTGAACTTGCGGTAAGTATCTCATCTTCATTTGCGGGGAACAATATCGGCATTGGGGCGATCATTGGCGGGAACACCTTCAATCTGCTCGTCATTCTGGGATTGGTAGCGGCCTTCTCTCCCATCTTTATACGGCGGGAGTGGTATAAAGATATCTTCATTAATATTGGTGCGGTCTTTGCGTCCTCGCTAGTTGTGCTGTTGCCGATCCTGGGTGACCAAGATTTTGTGGGGATCACACGTCTCGAGGGTGTGCTGCTCTCTGTAATATTCGTGATCTGGTTCGTCTTTATGCTTAAACGCAAAGCAATTGAGGGTGACGAGGGAGACTATCAGGTGTTTGCAACATTTGCCTCAGTAGTGATGCTCTTTGTGGGGATGATTGGAGTTTTCGTTGGTGGTCAGTGGGTCGTCTCTGGAGCTGAGGCGATAGCTCATTTTCTCTCGGTGTCGCCGGTTATCATTGGGCTTACTGTGGTCGGTGTCGGCACCTCTCTTCCGGAGTTGACGGTCTCGCTTGTTGCACTAATGAAACGACAGAAAGGAATCGCGGTTGGTAATATTATCGGTTCAAATATATTCGGATTTCTTGGTATCTTGGGTATCACAGGGCTCATTAAACCAATTGCGGTCATTGAACACATCGCGCTCGATATCATCATTGCTGTCATCGTTGCGGTTGTTGTCGCAGTTCTCGCGCTCTTCACTGGCGAGCGCGGCGTGCTTTCTCGCAGAGAAGGAATCCTTCTTGTATTGAGTTATTTTGTATACCTCTTTCTTATTATGATGAATATATAGTATGGAAGAGACAAACAACATCCTTCTTATTGATAAACCAAGAGGCATCTCCTCATTTGACGTTATCAGACGACTCAGAAGGCGGCTCGGCGTGAAGAAGATGGGGCATGCAGGGACACTCGACCCGCTCGCAAGTGGTCTGATGCTGATTGGGGTTGGGGAGGCGACAAAGAAGCTCAACGATCTGATCGGGCTTCCTAAAACTTATGTTGCTGACGTGCTTGTTGGGGAGCGGCGAAGCACAGGAGACAGGGAAGGGGAGGTGATCGAGAGCAAGACGGTTGAATATCTAAAAGAAGAAGATGTGCAAAATGCTCTAAGAAGTATGGTTGGTGTGTTGCGGCTTCCAGTTCCTGTTTACTCAGCGGTAAAGATGGGTGGGAAGCGTCTCTACAAGGAGGCGCGCGCAGGTAGAGAGGTTACCCCGCCGCTTCGTGACATGGAGGTGTATTGCGCCGAGTTAGAGAAAATCGAGGTGAGTGCGGGAAGGGCGACTTTGCGCATCCTGTTTGACGTGGCAAGTGGTGTCTACATCCGCTCGCTTGCCGAAGAGCTTGGTCGTAAGCTCGGATACCCCGCGACTATCAACGACCTGCGCCGTACGAAAGTTGGCGAGTTTAATGTCGAGGATGCTGAGCGCCTCGAGTGAATGTCTCAAAAAATAAGCGACCTGCTTCCGCAGGTCGCTTCTATACTTTGAAAGAGAATTGTCCCCCTTTTTCTTCCACAATCGTTCCTACCACAGTTGGACGAGGGCGTTTTTGGGGAGGGGGTCCGGATCTTCGGTTTCGTGCTGCTTTTCTACCACCATGACTTCCGAAGAGTTTACCGACTGCTTTTTTGTATACGCTCCGGGTCTCCTCCTCGTGGATGTTGAGTGTGTTAAGCGCAAAACGAAGTGCTTCAGGGAAGGACATCTGAGTTTTGTTCTCTTCAACCTTCCTCACGAGTGAGTAGAGAAGCTCATGACTCAGCGTGAGTCCTGTCTCTTTCTCCACCGCTTTGCGAGCCTTAACCACCTCATCGTTAGTAAAGCCCATTGAGACCTCCGTGTTTCAGTTGTGTCTGTCTTTGATTCTATACACAACAAACAAAAAAGAAAAGCAGTCTCTGCTGACACCACATGGTGTTGCTCAGAAACTGCTTGCTTATCCGAAGCGACGCGAAAGAGATTTATATGCTTCCCGAGCCTCTTCAAGTTTTCTGTGAGCCCGCTGTGTGTTCGGGTGTTCTACGACCTCCCTCATCAGTATCTCCCGTGCGGATTCGGGAAGGTCCGTATCTACCACCTTCTTCGCAGCGTCCTCCGGTGTGTAGCCCATGGTTTCGATGAGCTTACATGCCTCTTCTAGAATGTGTTCGTCCATTGTCGGTCTCCCACAATGTTAATCTACTATAATTATACTACACAAAAATAAGTTTTGTCAACCTACGCGAGAATGCTTTCCACGACATCTTTGACGTCTTTGCCGTCTACTTTGCCCTTGAGCTCTGCCATGACCGCCCCCATAAGGATACCCATCTTTGATTTATCGCTGACCCCAAGTTCTTCTTTCTTAGCGCGGGCGACTTCCTCGATTGCGTCTTTGCTCATTGTCTCAGGGAGGTAGGCTTCAAGTATCTCGAGCTCAGCACGCTCAACATCCGCAAGATCAGCACGACCGCCTTTTTCAAATTGCTCGATAGAATCTTGTCGCTGCTTTACTGCGCGCTTAATAACCGCGAGTGCGTCGTCGTCAGAGATCTGCGCGTCCGGCTTCTGTTTTTTTGCGACAAGCTCGTTGGTGAACGCTGCAAGAAGTCCACGAAGAACTCGCAGACGGACCTCATCGCGCGCTTTCATTGCTACAGTCAATTCACTTCGGATATCTTGAGATAACATATGATTCTATTTTAACAGTTTGTGCCGCATATTCAATGATAGTTTTGATATACTGAAGAGGCAATGAAAAACAACTCGTCACACCAGTGGCACACACTCTCTGAAGAAGAGGTCCTACAGATACTCCAAACTGATCGCAACCAGGGCCTTTCGGCGGGAACAGTTTCTTCTCGCACTATCTCCTACGGGGAGAACAAACTGACCCAGGAGAAAGTGCGTGGAGTCTTTGGCTTGATGTTGAATCAGTTTGGGAACCCGTTGGTCTTTATCTTGCTTGTGGCGGGGCTCCTCACGCTCTTTTTGCGAGAGTATCTTGATGCGCTCGTCATCGTGGTGGCGCTTTTCATAAATGTTGCCGTGGGAACTCTTCAGGAGCGTCGTGCGTCGCAGGCATTCAACAAGCTCAACGCATCACAAAGCAAAGAAGCAACCGTGTTGCGTGACGGACGGCGCATGGTCGTCCCCGCAATCAGTATTGTTCCTGGGGACGTGGTGATTCTGGAAGGTGGCATGTCCGCTCCCGCTGACATGCGCCTGATACATGACCGGGACATGTATATGAACGAGGCGGCGCTTACGGGGGAATGGGTTTCTGTGCGAAAGGATGCCGGTCAAATCCACAAGGAAGCGACACCTCTTGCTGAGCGGGACAATATGGTGTGGATGGGAACACTCGTCGCTTCCGGTTATGGAACGGGGGTTGTGGTCAAGACTGGAGACGAGACCGAAGTTGGTGGTATTGCCTCAGGACTCCAGTTGGTTGAGGTTCGTCGTACGCCGCTACAGCAGAATGTCCGGTACATCGCTCGTTTCCTCTTGTATGTGATCCTTGGCGCGACAGCGCTCATCTTTCTCCTTGGGGTATTCCACGGAGAGACGATTGTCGACATGCTCCTGATCACAGTCGCGATTGCGATCGCCTCAATGCCTGAGGGGTTGCCGGCAGCGGTTACTGTTGTGCTTGCGGTCGGTATGGAATCAATCTTGAAGCGGGGTGGTCTGGTGCGTAATCTCCTTGCTGCCGAGACATTGGGTTCAACAACGATCATTCTTACCGACAAGACAGGGACGCTCACTGAGGCGAAGATGAGTGTGAGTGGTCTCTATACTCTTGAGGGGATGGACCACAAGAACACAGATTCGATTGGAGATAATTACACCCTCCTTAGGTCAGCCATATTGGCATCTGATGCATTTATCGAGCGACGTGAAGGGTCTGCCGGGGAAGAGGAGGAAGAGCAGATTATCATCCACGGTCGACCTGTAGAGAAAGCGCTCGTGTCTGCCGGAGTAGATGTGGGCATCTTGCAAGAGGGTATTTTCCGAGAATCGCCGCGACTTGATTTTTTGCAGTTTGAGTCACGGCGGCGTTTTGCGGCGTCTCTTCATAGCGGAGAAGGGAAGACGTCGAACGTCTTGTATGTAAGTGGCGCACCGGAGCCGCTCTTGGAGCGGTCAACACACCTGCTCTATGAAGGGAAGTCGCGTCGCCTCACTCCTGAGTCAAGAGAGCGGTTTATGCGCTGGCAGCAATCAATGAGTGCTGACGGGTATCGATTTATTGCGCTTGCTAAGCGAGATGTTGGGTTTGATGTGATTCCGACCAATGATCCGGATGAAGCGGTCTTACAGGGTCTTGTGTTTATTGGTCTGATCGCTTTTTCCGACCCGGTACGTGCCGACGTTGCCGAGTCAATCCGCGAAGTGCGTAGTGCTGGTGTGCGGGTGGTTATGGTAACGGGAGACAACGCAAAGACCGCGCGGCAAATTGCGCTTGAGACCGGGATAGCCGACGAGGAGAGCGGGGTACTTACCGGCAGTGACATTGAACGGCTTTCTGACGAAGAATTGTACGATGCGGTTATGCATACGCCGATCTTCGCGCGCGTACTCCCTGAACACAAGCTGCATATCACCCGCGTCCTCAAGGACCACGGTGAGGTGGTTGCGATGACCGGTGATGGGGTAAATGACGCACCAGCGCTTATGAGCGCGGATATCGGCATTGCGGTTGGAAGTGGCACTGAGGTGGCAAAGGCAGCGAGTGACATTGTATTGATCAATAATAGTTTTTCGATTATTACGGGTGCGATCAAAGAAGGGCGGCGGATTATTGATAATCTTAAGAAGATCGTTTCATACCTGCTCTCAACCGGGTTTAGTGAGATTATTGTAATCGGAAGTGCGCTCGCTGTTGGTGCACCGCTTCCATTTTTGCCAGGGCAGATCCTTTGGGCAAATATTGTCGAGGAAGGCTTCATGAGTTTTGCGTTTGCGTTTGAGGGTGCTGAGCGAGGTGTTATGCGTCGCGATCCACGCGATAATCTTTCGAAACGAATCCTTACCACTCGGGTAAAAGAGTTGATCGCCATCATTGCAGTTGTTACCAGTGTCTTCTTGGTCGCGCTCTACTTCTTCTTGCTCTCGCTTAACCTTCCTATTGATGAGGTGCGCACCTTCATGTTTATTGCATTGTCACTTGATTCGATATTCTTTGCCTTCTCGTTCAAGAACCTGCATTATCCGATCTGGAAGATACGTCTCTTTAGCAATACGTACCTCTTTCGTGCGCTTATCGTAAGTACCGTACTCCTCGTTGGTGCGGCAACGCTGCCACCGCTTCAGAAGCTCCTCTCGCTCGTTCCGCTATCACTTTTTGAGTGGATAGCTCTTGTGGGAGTCGGCCTGTTCAACCTTCTTGTTATTGAAACCACCAAATATTTCTTGTTTGAGCGGCGCAAGAGAGGGTGATAGAATGAGCACATGATCGACTTCACCGCTCTCGCATTTCTCATTTTCATCGTTGTAATATTCAATGCCTTTATCTTGTGGTTCATTTTAAAAGGTAAAAAAAATGACGGGGCGGGCGAGCGCGAGGGTATCCTCCTTATGCAACGCGAGCTCCAGGAGCTTCGCAATACTATGGACCGCAAGCTCGGTGAAGGCACCGAGACCATGCGTGAGTCGGTGAAGACCCAATTCACCGAGAGTCAGCGGTTGATGCGCGATATCAATAAAGAAGTCAGTGAGCGGCTTATGAGTGTTGTGAAAGGAGTGACTGAGGTCTCAGAATCCTCCAAACAAGTCTTCACTGTTGCCGAGCAACTTCAGAACCTCGAGAAGGTGCTCAAAAACCAGAAACAGCGCGGCAACCTCGGCGAAGCATCGCTTCAGCTCGCGCTTGAGAATATTCTGCCTGCAACCGCGTATAAGACACAGTACCAATTCCCGGGAGGGGAGACCGTGGATGCGGTCATTGAGACGAAAGATGGACTTATTCCGATTGATGCGAAGTTCTCACTCGACAATTATCGCCGGCTTGCGGATGAGACTGATGATGTGCAACGTGAGGTGCTTGAGAGAGAATTTAAGAATGATCTTAAGAAGCGAATTGACGAGACTGCGAAATATATTCGCCCTAAAGACGGCACACTCCCGTTTGCGTTCATGTACATACCTGCTGAGGCAATCTACTACGATCTTTTGGTTAACGAGGTCGGTTCAGTTAAGGTAAATACCCGCTCGCTCATCGACTATGCATACAAAGACAAGAACGTAATCATCGTCTCGCCGACAACATTTGCGGCGTACCTCCAGTCGGTACTTTACGGTTTCCGTGCGTTCAAGGTAGAGGAGTCCGCAAAACAGATTGGTAAGCAGGTGGAAGACCTCTCACGACACCTCAAGGCGTATGATGAGTACTTCAAGAAGCTTGGCAATTCACTGGGGACAACCGTGAACCACTACAACAGCGCACAGAAGGAGCTGGGTAAGATCGACAAGGACGTACTCCGCATCACCGGCTCGGATGTTGGCATCGAAGCGCTTGGGGTAGGGAGGCCGGAGAAGGAGGATTAGTCTCCACTACGCACTCTTGGCCCCTTTGGCACCTACAAAAAACGCCAACCTCAGGTTGGCGTTTTTTATGGCTGAGGAGCGCCACATTCAGAGAAACGCCAGGTGTGCCTGGCGTTTTTGTTTTTGACGTCGACGTTAAGATTTGAGATGCAGATTGGTGGTGCAAAGGGCTCCGGTGGTATCGGGAAGTGTTGCTTTTTTGGCGGTTTTTGGGTATTATAGCCACCACTATGACAGCTGAGAAAGTAACAGAAAAAGAGACAAAGCGAGCGCCAAAGAAGGACGCAAAGGAGGCTGAAAAGAAAGCAGCTCCAGCCAAGCAGGCGCCCGTGAAAAACACTCCAGATACTGGGGAATTCGCGGTGATTGAGACCGGCGGCAAGCAGTATGTGGTCTCTGTTGGTGATGTTCTCACTATTGAAAAGCTTCCCGCAGAGCACAAAGAAGGGGACAAGATTGTATTTGAGAACGTGCTCTTGGTAGACAATGGTAAAGACATGACGACTGTCGGTACTCCTTATATCGATGGGGCGAAGGTTACCGCGTCATTTGTTGAAGAGGGGAAAGCAAAGAAGATCAACGTCATCAAGTTCAAATCAAAGAGCCGATACATGAGAAAGTACGGACACCGTCAACCATACGCAAAAGTACGCATTGACGCGCTTAAGTAATAGAGAAAGAAAAAACCGCCCCGAGGGGCGGTTTTTTAATAATAAGGAGTAATTGTTTAGAAATCTATCAGGAAATTGATACTCTGAAGGTCAAAATGTCCTCTTGTCACCTCATGGACGGATCCACAAACTTGTACTTCTTGCTTAAAGATGTTTTGGTATTTCACTTCAAATCGGCAACCGTCTGGATTACCCGCTAGTATATAAATGTCGGTTCCATAGCCTGGAGCAAGAAACTCATCAGTCTTTGATTCTTCTCGAGTAAGCTTGCCACCAAAAATCCTAACACTAACATGCTGGGCTATACCCCTGTCATGATTGTTGTTTATTCTAACTCTTACATTTTCATTTTCTCCATTCCTCTCCCTCCTGAAAGTTGGGATTAATATCGGGGTATTTGCCAGGCGAATAACTTGTCTGTTTTGAAGCCAAGCAGCTACGGCCACCACGGCAGATATAATGGCCGCAGCAACTAGGATTGTCTGAATTATTAATAGTTCATTCATTTGTAATTGATTTTACTATAACATAGAGCAGGAGGCTTCAATGTTTTTCTAAGCACGATTCTTGAGTGCGCTTTTGATGGTCTCGCTATCTGAGTATTCAAGCTCAGAACCGGTGGAGAGGCCGCGTCCAAGAGTCGAGAGTCTTATCTTGTGCTGCTGAAGCAGGGGAGTGAGCAGTCTCCGCACGTGATTCACGGTGTTCTCTCCTTCGGCATTTACTGAGAACGCGAGAATAATCTCTTTAAGTCCCTCTCCGGTGCGTTCCTTCACCACCTCAAGGAGTTCCTTCTCTCGAATTGAGCGCTCAGGTGTCTTGTCGAGTATCGGGACGGTGCCACCAATTACAAAGTAGCGGCCGGTGTAGCTGCCGGTTCGTTCTATATTGTCGAGGTCAACATCCTTCTCAACGAGCATGAGGGATGATGCATCGCGACTTGAGTCGGCACACACCGTGCATAATTCGCCCTGACCCGAGTGAAAACGCATACACGAGGGGCAGACTTTCGTTTCTTCTTTGAGTGTTCGTATTAATTCAACGAGCTCATTGCGATAACTCTGCGGGGAGGCGAGTAGAAAATAGACAAAACGGCCGGCCTGGCGCGGACCAATCCCCGGAAAGCGTGTAAAAAGCTGGGTTAGTTTGTGAATAGTATTCATAGAGACTGCGTCTAGAAATCGTCCGTGTTTGTTGATGATTCTGCACCATGGAAGTCGCTCTTATCGATTGAGAGGAAAGTCGATCGTCTGTCATCGAAGTAGAGCTCAACACTGCCGACAGGACCATTTCGATGCTTCTCAACAAGGATCTCGGCAATGTTTGGGCGGTCTGAATTCTCATTCATCCGGTCATCGCGGTGGATGAACATGACCACGTCGGCGTCCTGCTCAATCGACCCGGAGTCGCGGAGATCGGAGAGACGAGGCTTACCACGGCGTTGTTCAACTGCACGCGAGAGCTGAGAGAGTGCAATAACCGGCACATCAAGCTCGCGTGCCATTCCTTTAAGTGCGCGTGAGATTTCGGTTACTTGCTGAACCATAGAGTCTGAGTTGCGCGAGTTGGTCGGCATAATGAGCTGGAGATAGTCGATAATGACGAGCCCGAGCCCTTTTTCATGCTTGAGGCGGCGTGCGATTGCGCGCATCTGAAGAACGTTGCTTGAAGACTTATCATCGATATAAATCGGCGCCTGCGAGAGGGTGCCGAGTGCTTCTTGGATCTTGTCGAACTCTTCATCAGTGGAGAGTTTTCCGGTGCGGAGCTTCCAGGCATTGACGTGTGACTCAGCCGCGAGCATGCGGTCAACGAGCTGCTGTGAGCTCATCTCAAGTGAGAAGATACCCACCGGCACCTTGTGGTGGACCGCCGCTTGTCGGGCGATATCAAGAGCGAGTGAGGTTTTCCCCATTGACGGACGCGCGGCGAGGATGACGAGGTCTGATTTCTGGAATCCGGCGAGAAGATCATCGAGCGCTCGGAAACCACTCCTGACACCTCGTATCTCATCTTTCGACCGGTGGAGGTGTTCAAGGCGCTCCCATGCTTCGGCAAGGGTATCCTTGATCTCGACGAATTTCTGGAGTGTGGGGGAGTTAGTTACCTCAAGGATCTTTGATTGTGCGCTATCGAGTACGTATTCAATATCGTTACTTTCTTCATAGCCAAGTTCGCTAATATGGTCTGCTGCGCCAATAAGGTTACGCATCATTGCCTTCTTCTGCACTATGTCCGCATAGTGTTTGATGTTTGCTGCAGACGGCACGAAATTGACCAGCTCACTGAGGTAGGAGCCACCGCCAACTGAATCGAGCTGTTTCTTTTCTTTTAATTTACTTGAGAGAGAGAGGATGTCGATTGGCTCATTCTTCTCGAGAAGCTCATTCATGTTTGTGTAGATGATGCGGTGCTTCTCACTGTAAAATGCTTCCGGGCGTACCAAATCTACGATCTCATGCATCGCCTCAGGCTTCAGCATGATTGATCCAAGGAGTGCCTTTTCAGCATCAATGTCTTGTGGGGGGAGTCTGAGTTCTTTTGCCATTAGGATTATCTTATCACACACAAAAAAACGCAGGATATTGCTATCCTGCGCTTTATGTGACTTACCTGGGGATTGTGTTCTACCATCCGTAGATAGGCCCCTCCAAGAGACCTTTGTATACGAAGAAAATACCCAGCATAATGAACAGAATCGCCACCAGAACCCCCCCCCACCAGATCAACTGTCCGAGGAAGAGATAGGCAAAGGGCCATATCAGGAAAGGTATCCCCAGTGCGATTAGCGGGCCGCTTTCCATGCCCGCATAGACGACGACACGCCCATAGTAACGGTGCCTCATCAGATGGGCCGGGATTCCAAAAAAGACTAGCGTAAAGAAGATATGTCCCCACACGTTAAGTGCCGGAACAATGAGAGAGGTGGTCAACCCCAATCCGACCGACATGACCAATATAATAAGGGTCCAAGCTAAGGCGTGGAGCCTGTCAGTTTTTAACCTGTCAGTTCTTAAGGACATTGCATCCTCCTTTAATCCTCCAATGGGTCTGGGAAGATAGTAACCTATGCAGAACGTTTTGTCAGCTCAGGTCCTTTTTCCGTGTCGGAGACATCGTATCCTTTCTCTGCGATCTCTTTACGGAGTGTATCTGCAGCGCTCCAGTCTTTCTTCTCGCGGGCTTCTTCGCGTTCCTTTATCAGCTCTTGAACTTCTTCGGGCGCTTTCTTGACCTCTATCTTCTTGGTTTCGCCAGCGAGCATATTCTTCATTTGTTTGTACGATTCAATGAGACCAATACCCAAGACACGGTTCATATCAAGCATGGTTATGCGTTTGTCTTTTTTATCTACAGTGTCATCATCCACGAGCTCCCAAAGGATCGCAATCGCTTTTGGGGTATTGAGGTCATCATTGATTGCTTCACGAAAGCGCGCGCTATATTTTTGGTTAATGGTGCCGTTTCGCGCACCGAGATCAAGGAATTGCTTATGGAGCTTCACAAGGGCGGTGTACGCACCCTCAATCGCATCCCAGGTGAAATTCATCTCTGAACGGTAGTGCGCGGTCAAAAGCCAGTAGCGAAACGCAAAAGGTGCGAATCCACGATCAATGACGTGGCGGAGGTAGTAGGTGTTGCCGAGTGATTTAGAGATCTTTTTACCATCGACGGTGAGGAATGCCGAGTGGAGCCAATAGTTCACGAATCTCTTGCCGGTAATCGCTTCGGTCTGCGCAATCTCGTTGTTGTGGTGGATCGCGATGTGGTCGATGCCGCCTGTGTGGATATCGAAGTGTTTGCCGAGGTACTGAGTCGACATGGCGGAACATTCAATGTGCCAGCCCGGGAAGCCTACGCCCCACGGCGACTCCCATCCTAGGGGTTTCCCAGAGGGGGTGGTGTCCTTCCCGAACTTCCAAAGCGCGAAGTCCTGTTGGCGGTGCTTACCTTCTTTTTTACCGATGCGAGAAATTGTCTCGCTCTCTTCTTTGCTAATGCCGCCAAGTGCGCCGTACGCAGCAAATTTTTCTGTATCGAAATATACGCCATCCTTAAGGGTATATGTGTAGCCTTTCTCTTCGAGAGTCTTGATAAAGGCGATCTGTCCCTCCACATGCTCACTTGCGCGAGGATAAGCAGATGGTGTTTTTATGTTGAGTTCTTTAAGGTCATCCTTGAACGCGCGCATGTAGATGCTCCCAACTTTTTTCATGTTGGTGAGCGTCGCCGGAAGATCTTCACGCGCGAGGGCAAGCATCATCTTATCGTCGCCCGCGTCTTCGTCTGAAGTAAGATGTCCAACGTCGGTAATATTGATAACATGCTTCACTTTGTAGTCGTTGTACTCAAGCACCCTTCGCAGTACGTCTGAGAACACGTACGTGCGTAAATTGCCAATGTGTGCGTAGTCGTAGACAGTTGGCCCACAGCTATACATCCCGACCTCGTGAGGGCGGATCGGCTTGAAGACCTCTTTTTCTTTTGAGAGAGTGTTATAAAGAAAAAGTGGCGCAGACTTTTTTTTCGGCGTGTCGGCGTGTGTATCTTTCTTGAAGTTGAGAAATGAGAAAAGTGAAAAAGACATACTGGGATTTACAGCCAACGGTTTCGTTTAAAGAATACAAACATGAAGAAAGTGGCAACGCCCATGATGCTGAGCACTATCCAGAAGTCGTGCGGTCCTCCAACTATGGGGATGTACGCAGTATTCATACCAAAAATAGATGCAATGAGCGAGAGCGGGAAGGTGACGAATGCCATAATCGTGAGAACCTTCATAACCTCGTTTTGTTTCGTGGAGAGAAGTGAATTGTTTGTCTCTCGGAGCTCGTGTAAGGTATCAAGGTTTACCGAGACTTGATTCTTTATGCGGTAATATTCACCCATGATTGAGTTGATGTGCTTGCCGAAGGATTCTCCGAAGAATACTTTCCCCGCATCAGAGAATGAACTGAGAACTTCATGGTGCGGATTGAGCGCTTGCTTAAGGTTAAGCAGGTCACGACTCACGTTTGAAAGTGCGACCACCATTTCTTTTTCTTTCCCTTCAAAGATATCCTCCTCGATGATTTCAAGCGAGTCCGTAATGTACTCAAGTTCATGCTCGATAGACTTATAGAGTTTACGGAGCATATAAAAGAAGAGGTAGCCGGCGTGCTCTCCAATATCGCTTCGATCAAGGACTGAATTTACCTCAAAGACCTTTGAGAATTTGTGTAGTGGGTCAATGCTGTCATAGCGTGTGGTGATGATGAAATCTTTTCCAATGATAAAATCGACCTCTTGGTTGGGGTCGCCGGTGTGTGTATGGCGAAAGGCAGGGAAGTGGAGGATGAGGTAGATAAAATTGGGATATACCTCGACTCGCGGTTTGAGTGTTGGGAGGAGAAGCTCTTCGGCAATCAGTGGATCTACCTTGTAGGTTTCCATGAGTTCGCGCACCTCATCTGAAGTAGGGGACTCAACGTCGACCCAGGTGAGATGTTTGTGCTTATAGACTGATATCATGTATGTATTGTATACCACTCATGCGTGTTCTTACAACGACACCATACACAGACAATGCACCGGACACGCGACACTCCTGTGATGGAGGAGGTCACGAGGAGGCGAGAGACCCTGTGATTGATTTTGGGGGATGATTTTGCGATAATGAGAGCACTACATCTTATATTAGTGCCTCGGCTCGGAAATGAGAAAGCAAAGCTTTCTCATTTCGCTCACTCTGCGTTGCTAATAATCCAACTTGTACTGCTATGAAATCTATCCAAGGATACAACCGCACCACCCTCATCTCCTCAACGCTTTTCCTTGTTGTCGGCGCCTTTGGTTTTGGTGTGTACGTTGGTGAAGATCTGTGGCGATCCGGTGTCGCCTCTGTTGTCTCACCAGGATCCGCGGAACAGCCTGCTGATGTTGATTTTACTCCGGTGTGGCGTGCCTGGAATGTTCTTGAAGAGAAGTATGTTTCAGCATCGAGCACTGACATGGCGAGCGACCAAGACCGAGTATGGGGTATGATTCAGGGGCTCGCAAGTTCACTCGGTGATCCCCACACAGTCTTTTTCCCACCGGCTGACGCGGAGATATTTGAGGCAGACATCAGTGGCAACTTCGAGGGGGTGGGTATGGAGATTGCGGTGCGCGATGGTGTGCTTACTGTTGTTGCGCCACTTAAAAATACACCAGCATATCGCGCAGGCATCAAAAGTGAAGATCGGATCATTGAGATAGATGGCAAAGACACGCACGCACTTTCTGTGGAGCAGGCAGTAAAGCTTATCCGTGGTGAACGCGGAACTGAGGTGGTCTTCACCATAGCGCGAGACGGAGAGCCTGGACCTCTCTTTATACCGGTTGTCCGTGATGTGATACAGATCCCCACTATCAGCACTGACCCAGGAGACGGTGCGGGGCTTCGCGACGATGGAGTCTTCGTGATACAGCTTTACAACTTCTCGGCGGTGTCACAATATCTTTTCCGTGACGCACTTCGGGAATTTATTCTCTCTGGTTCGGACAAGCTGGTGCTTGATCTGCGTGGCAACCCGGGTGGTTATCTTGAAATAGCGGTAGATATGGCGAGCTGGTTTTTGCCGGTGGGCAAAGTAGTGGTTGAGGAGAATTTCGGACCGAATGAGAAACCAACCGTTTACCGCTCGCGCGGATACGATGTATTCAACGACAACCTAAAGATGGTTATCCTCGTTAACGGAGGTTCAGCATCGGCGTCCGAAATCCTCGCTGGTGCCCTTCGGGAACACGGTGTCGCGACACTGATTGGCGAGCAGACGTTCGGCAAAGGTTCAGTTCAGGAATTGGTGAGTATCACTGACGACACCACTCTTAAGGTCACGGTTGCGCGTTGGCTTACACCGAATGGCAATTCGATCTCTGATGAGGGTCTTGAGCCGGACCTTGTGGTTGAGCTCACCGCAAAGGACGTTGAATCCGGTGTGGACCGACAGACTGAAGAGGCTGCTGAATTCTTACTCTCTCTATAAACGTATATCAAATATTATGAAAATTATCTTACTCAGAGATGTGAAAGGGACCGGAAAGAAGTATGAGGTGAAAGAGGCTTCTGACGGGTATGCAATGAACTTCTTAATTCCTAATCAACTTGCAGAGCGTGCAACACCACAACGTATAAAGGAGATTGAGCAACAGAAGAAAGATGAGTCTGCAGAAGAGCAGATTCAGGCGGACCTCCTTGAGAAGGAGCTTAAGGAACTCAAGTCGCTTGAGCTTGAGATTCCTGTTAAGGCAAATGAAAAGGGATATCTTTTCAAAGGCTTAACCGAGAAAGACATACTTAAAGAACTAGAGAAGCAGACAAACATTACGCTGCCAGAGGGGTCAATCGACCTTAATCGACCAATCAAGGAAGCGGGGAAGCATGTCATCAGCGTATCTATCGGCAACCAATCAGCAAAATTCAAACTTGTCGTCACTGCAGTAGAATAGATCTTCTGGAAGAAAAACAAAAACCACCCGATATGTATCGGGTGGTTTTATTTTGAGATGAGATTTATTTACACGACATCAACTGCCTTTTTCACAAGCTTCTTTCCGTCGAAGCGGATTTTGCGTTGATTGCGGAACTTCACCACACCCTCTTTGAGTGCAAAGAGAGTGTGATCCTTGCCGAGTCCGACATTCTTGCCGGGAAGGATCTTGGTGCCGCGCTGGCGCACGATAACAGAGCCGATCTTTGCCATCGCGCCATCGTAGAGTTTTGTTCCAAGATATTTTGGATTTGAGTCGCGCAGGTTTTTTGCTGTACCACCCGCTTTTCTATGTGCCATACTTCTTTGCTTGCTATACTTATTTAGTATGGAGAGTATACGAGAAATGCTCGTAAAAATCAAGGGTTTCTTCATGTTTCCACCGGCAGATCTGGTAATCGTGGCTATTGTGATCCTTGTAGGCTCAGCCGGCTTTGGACTTGGGCGACTCTCAGCACTTGAGGTCGAGAAAGTCCCGGTTTTTATAGTGGATCCTGAAATACAGAGTGCTTCAGTTACTGATGGGGTGGGGGAGGCGAAAAGTGTCCTAATCACCGGGTCTGAGGCGGTGGTTGGGTCAAAAAACAGCGATAAGTACCACTTTCCGTGGTGTTCCGGTGCGCAGCGCATTGCTGAGGTGAATAAGGTCACTTTTCCCTCGGCCGCTGCTGCTCGGGCCGCAGGGTATATTCCCGCGTCTAACTGTGAAGGGTTGGAATAGATGATAAACTATCTCTATGATCATTCTCGATATTGAAGCGTCAGGAACTGAGTATCACAAACATTCGATTATCTCAATCGGAGCACTCGATTTCAATAATCCCACCAACCAGTTCTATGACGAGTGTCGTATCTGGGATGGTGCGCACATCATGGATGGAGCCCTTGAGGTTAGTGGTTTCAGTGAAGCGGAAGTCACCGATTCGAGCAAGAAGACCGAAGCTGAGATTGTACGAGCGTTCCTCGCGTGGGTGGGGGACACTGACGATCGGACACTCGCGGGGCAGAACCCGTCATTTGACCGCGACTTCATTAAGGCGGGAGCTGAGCGCGCGAAGCTCGATTGGCCGCTCGCGTACCGTACACTCGACACGCACACACTCTGTTATATGCACATGGTGCGCCGCGGGCTTACCCCGCCAACGGAGAAGCATCGCTCGGCACTCGATCTTGATACGATTGCACAGTATGTCGGGGTCCCTGGGCGGGCTGGGGCACATAACGCCCTCGAGGATGCACTTTTGCATGCGGAGGTCGCCTCACGTCTGCTTTACGACAAGAAGCTCCTCCCACAGTTTGAGAGTTTCGATATTCCGTGGCTCAACGGGTGATACACAGTAGAATATGAGGTACAATAGGATGAAATTAGCATAAGAACTATGGATGGAAAAAAGATAAAACGAGAAGGGGAAGAGGAGCTAAAGATCTGCGCAATCAATCGACTGAAATACCCGCGCAACGGAGAAGAAGAGTCTATCGCTGAGCGAGTCGGAAGGATCGCTATCGAATTCACTGAAGGACTAAAGATACTTGAAAAGTATGACCTAGCAGCAACTTTCTTCGGGTCTTCTCGTAGCCTACCAGACAGTGAAGAGTACCAGTTAGCGACAGAACTTTCCGGTCGGCTTTCACGTTCGGGGTTCGCAATCATCACCGGTGGCGCAGCCGGCATCATGGAAGCTGCCAACAAAGGGGCTTATGACGCAGGCGGGCACTCGGTTGGTATGAATATCTCTCTCCCGCAGGAACAGTCAGCAAACCACTACACCACTGAAGCAAAGGATTTCCATTATTTCTTTTCACGAAAAGTAATGCTTACATTTGCGTCAGAAATATACATCTATTTTCCCGGTGGTTTTGGTACACTTGATGAATTCTTTGAGATCGTCACATTGGTGCAGACACGAAAGATCGAGCCGATCCCGATTATTCTCTTTGGTAAAGAGTATTGGACGCCATTAGTGACTTTGCTTAAGGAAGAGCTCTTGGAGAAACACCAGACCATATCTCCGGGTGACATGAACCTCTTTACCATTGTTGATTCGGTGGATGAGGCGTATGAGGCTATCATGGACAAGGTGTGTGTATAACAGAAGAGACACCTTATAGGGTCGTAGATATAATTGAGCATACAACATGTCTTCTCGAGCAAAAAAGTGGTATCAAGATAAACAATCGTTGGCACTAATTTCTGGTGTCGCCAGTACGGCGATAACGCTCATGAACTTCATAAGAGGGCTTATATAAGCCACGCGGTGGTCAGTGGTTGACGCGAACCCCGATCTATTGTGGAGTATTGACAAAAGGTATAAATATGTTAGAATTTAAGAAATTCGGCACCGCCGAGTTTTTTGTTTTATATGACGCCTTTGTCGTGTAAGACAAGTTACCAGACCAAAAAAATCTATGATTATTACACTTTTGGCAATTATGATCACCGCAGTCACAAGCCCTTCCTCTGCGGAAGCGGTTCAGGCAGGGGAGATAGCGTCACTTAAGAAGTCTTCAGCATATGTTGAGCAGTACGTTCGCGTATACTTCTCAGATATTCCGGAGATGGCGGAAGTTGCGCAATGTGAGTCTCGTTTTCGTCAGTATGACGAAGACGGGAACACTCTCCGCGGTGAGGAAAACCGGCGCGATGTCGGGGTGATGCAAATCAACGAGCAGTACCATCTACATGATGCGCTCGAGATGGGCATTGACCTCTACACACTGGAGGGTAATCTTGAATATGCACGACACCTTTATGAGACCATGGGGCTTAAGCCTTGGAAGTACTCAAAGAAATGTTGGGGCACTCAGACGCTCGCACTCGCCCGATAAAAAGAAATACAAAACCGCCCCGAGAGGGGCGGTTTTGTATTTGTCTTGTGGAAAGGGGATTACTTCTCAATTGAGAGTTTGCCGGAGCCAAAGCGCATCATATAAAGGAGCGTCGCGACAATACCCATATTCTTGGTGAAGATGATCTGCTGCATCTGGTCGGTGAAGTCTCCATGAAAGACGAATGAGACAATTACGGTAAACACGGCAAGCGCCACTGCGCCCCAGAAAATCCGATACCCGAGGAGCACCGAGAGTCCGGCGAGGACCTCAACCGCAATTGCAATGGCAACAGCCACGCCGGGTGAGGGGAGACCGGCTGAACCGGCAAAGGCGACTACTGCAGTAAAGTTCGTAACTTTGTCCATTCCAGACATAACAAACATACCGCCGACGAGTACACGTGCAACAAGTGGTGCCCAAGGGACTAGTGTAGTTAATACTTTCATGCCATTTATTAATAGGGGGGTAATATCTTTAGTGTAGGCAATTTATTACAAGGGGAGAAGAGCAGAGATCCTTTATCTGTGGATATATTTAAATTACCTAAGTGTCGCACAATATATCTTTTGCGCTCTAATAAACTACTATAAAAGTACATCTGATAAGGAATAAGAAAAAACTCCGCATCAACAGAGTCCTTACAGCTTTATATAGGTTTATATAGGATTTTTCTTTTTATTGACTTTCCTTACATCCGCGATTTGCTTCCTGAAGATTGCATTCTCGATTCACACCTGTTGTGGGATTTTTCTTTCTACCTGTTGACTCCCCTGTCCCATTAGTGTTTAGTTGTTCTAGAAGTGCTTTTGACCTAGAGGAGGCCGGTGTTATGGCTGAAAAAGAGAAAATATCGAGTGTCACGGAAGAACAACCCATAGACCCAACGTGGCTTCTTCTCCAGATGCTTGCTGCCTTGGAGGGCGATATGAAGGAAGAGGCTCTGGTGGAGCGGCACTATAAATTCATTCCCGCCTCGCAATTCTATGCGGATCTGACAGACTCTGATGCGTCCGTAAAGCTCCCTGATGTAAGAGTGTTGACCAGCTTTACGGTGACTCCGCTCTCAGAAGAAGAGAAGACTGAGCCGCGGACTTTTCACTTCCCCAGTCCTGTGTTCATGGATGGTAACTAAACAAAAGAGATGACCTCTCTCTACCCCACCCCAGTAATTCTGTGGGTGGGTTTTCTTTTTACAAACAAAACACCCCGCTGATGCGGGGTGTTTTGAGTGAATGGTAGTGGAGATTACATCTGCTGACCACCCGTATTCATGTCTGATCCGCCTCCCATGAATTTTGAGACGATCATCCATACTCCTGAGAGTCCTACGAGGATGTAGATGACTTTTGCAATGGTTCCGTCCATGCCACCAACCCATGATCCAACATCAGCTCCGGTAAGAGCGAAGAGGAGCCAGTTGAGTGCGCCAATGACGACGAGAAGCCACGCAGCTTTATTGAGCATATCCATATAGCTATATGTACTTTGTAGAAACGTATAAATACGACCTATACTAATTCTCCCATCCAGGGTGTTGAAGCACAACAAAGTATTCCACAGGTCAAACCCTAGAGATATGAAAGCGGATTAAGATACGCGTCATGTGGCGCAACTGGTATGCGTGCATCACTACAGTTGGTGATTTTCTTCACGTCTCCGAGGCGTACTACTTGGACACCCTGACTCGCAAAGACACTAAAGTGGAGGTGTGGGCCGGTTGAGTAACCGGTGTTTCCGCTAAAGCCAATCACTTCTCCAGTTCCGACTCCTTTTCCCGCACGCACGGAGATGTGTGAGAGGTGTGCGTAGAGTGTCGAGAGTCCGTTGTTGTGTTTAATAAGGACCCATTTTCCATATGAATAACAACCGCGTTGTAGGTCGGTGTCTCCGGTTTCAACGACAGTACCGGCGAGTGCTGCTTGTACCTTGGTTCCGGTTGAGGCGCGGAAGTCGACACCGCTGTGTCCTCCTCCGTTGTAGACTTGTGGGTTCTTTGATGCAAATGGCGTGTTGCCAAAGTACTGGGTAATACAATAGATATTGCCAAGGTAACCTTCATACGAAGGACACTTTGACATATATGATTCACTAAACGGCCAGCGAAGCACCCCAGCGCCGATTGGTGGGATGCTACTCGGGTCGATAATGACGCGCAGCTGTGACTCGATATCGCGGAGTTCGCTCTCAAATTTCTCGCGAGCTTCTATTTTCTCATTGAGAAGCGCTTGGTACTCGGACTCTTTTTGTGCGGTTCTCTTAAACTTTACGCTTGTCTCAGAGAGCGTGCCTTCGAGTACCACTCTTTGTCCTGAGAGTTCGGTATTGTAATTCGTCAGCTCAGCCTTTTTTCGCTCAGACGCTTTCTTCGTTGTCTCAAGCTCCGTCTTAAGCCTAATGAGTTCCCGCACCTCGGCAGCGATCCTGGTTTGGAACTGTTGGATGGTCTCAAGATCATCCCAGAATTCGTTAAGAGTATCGTGTCCGAGTACCGCTTCAATCATCGACTGTGACTCAAGTTCATTGATGTGACGAAGAGAACGCGCGACCGCCTCTGCCCCGTTCTCGATTCTGCTGTGTTTGTCGACAATCTCGCCTCCCAACTCCTCGATCTGGAGTGTGGTTGAGTAGATGCGGTTCTGCGTGATCTGTATATTGGTGAGAAGCTTCTTGCGGGACACGCGGAGTTCATCAACAGCTTTTTGAAGTGTTTGTTTCTCTCCGCCAATCTCGGAAAGCTGTGCTTCATACTTGGCGATCTCGGCTTCAAGCTCAGCGATCTTCGTGTTGTAATCAGTGATTTGCCCCTTAAGCTCATCCACACTTTGTGCGGACACGAACGAAGCACCAACACCAAAGGATGCCAGCATGAGTATCGCAAGCAGGGTTTGTGTAATATTAAAGTCTATTTTCATACGCGTCTCGCAAGCGCTTACTTGTCTCATCCTTCCCGAGTATCTCAGAGAGCTCAAATGGGTCGGGAGATTTATCTTTTCCTGAGAGCGCGACACGCATCGGCCAGAGCACTGACCCCCTCCCCTGCTCTCCCGCAAAATCCCAAACAGCTTCCTTTACTGAGCTAGCGGTGAATGTGTTTTCTGGAACCACATCAATACGCTCAAGCACACCGCTGAGGTTCCCAGTACTCTTCTCTATTGGGTCATCTTTCCAAGAGAGTTTTGCTTCCATCTTGGGGGTGTCAAAAAAGTAATCAAACTCCCCTGCTTCAGCGAGCTCGGTGAGTTCACTGAGAGACTCAACACGTTCAATGAACACCTTGCTCGCTTTATCTAAGCGTTCTTTTGAGTATTGTGGCAGTTCCTTCACACGCTTCGGGAGAGCGCTCTCGATTAGCGAGAGAAGTTTTTCGTGCGGCAACCCCCTGACGTGTTCTTTGTTGAACCAGTTAAGTTTTTGGGTATCAAATATAGCACCACCTTTCTGCACCTGTTCAAGTGAGAAGTCACACACAAGCTCGTCGAGCGTGTAGACCTCTTTCTCGGTTCCCGGATTCCAGCCAAGGAGCGCAAGGTAGTTCACAAGCGCTTCGGGGAGGTAGCCTAATTTGCGGTATTCGGTGATAGAGGTTGCTCCCTTCCGTTTAGAGAGTTTTGAGCGATCTGAGGCCAAAATGAGTGGAATATGGGCATATTTTGGTTGCTTGATGCCCAGAGCGCGCTGGATAAGGATCTGTCGTGGGGTGTTTGAGACATGGTCTTCTCCGCGGATCACGTCGGTCACTCCCATTTCAAAGTCGTCAACAACAACCGCAAGATGATAGAGCGGCTCGGTGAGTGACTTCGCAATGACAAAATCCCCTAGCTCGGCAGTATTGAACGTTATCTCCCCGCGGATCTGGTCGGTAAAAGTAACGTCTTCACCGGGGTTCTTGAGCCGCACCACTTCGACTGTCTCCCCCGGCTTTGTTTTACTTTCTTCTTTAGAGATATACGCATGACCACTCCTGATGAGTTTTTTAAGATATTTCGTGTAAATATCGGTCCGTTCAGACTGGCGATAGAGCGCGTCCCATGAAAGTCCGAGCCATTCCATGCCATCAAGGATATCTTTCTCGTATTCGGGCTTACTGCGTTCTCGGTCAGTGTCTTCAATGCGCACGATAAACTCACCTCCATATTTTTTAGCAACAAGATAATTAAAGAGTGCTGAGCGTGCCGTTCCCACATGGAAAAGCCCAGTCGGACTTGGTGCGATGCGCGTGACCATTTTTTTAGATGAAAATAGTTTCTTTAGAAAAAACATAACAGTTCTAGTTTTCGTGCTCAATACCGATGTTGACCAACTTCTTCGCGATAACATTGGCGGCGTCTGATCGCGCGAATCCTTCAGCAGCCTTCCCCATCTTCTCCATTTCATCAGGATTATCGAAGAGTCGGATTATCTCGCTTGAGAGCAGATGTGGCGTGAGATTGTTTTGCTCAATCACGATGGCGGCACCGGAGCGCGCATATGAGAACGCGTTCGTGCTTTGGTCACGTGAGATGTCTCGTGGTATCGGGATAATGATACTTGGTTTGTGCGCTGCTGCGGTTTCGAAAATTCCACCTGAACCGGCGCGAGATATAACAAGGTCTGCAGCGCCGTAGGCCATGCGGAGCGCGAGCGTGTTTAAGAGACCAAAGGTGTGGTAGCGCCTCTTCTGTTGAGGGTCAGCTAGGAGCACCGATGCACGACGCTCCACACTCTCAAGATTCTTCTCACCGGTCTGATGGATTACTTGGAAGCGCGGCAGAAGCTCGGCGAGCGCGTCGATGACCGTGTCATTTATCGCTTGTGCACCTTGCGAGCCACCGAGAATGAGAATAACCGGAACACTTGGTTCGAGATTAAGATACTCAAAGGCACCCTCCTTCTCTGGGCGGAAAAGATCCTCTCTGATTGGGTTACCGGTGAGCGCCACGCGCTCGTCGCCGAACTCTTTTGCGACACCGGGGTATGAGATGGCGATACTGTCTGCGAATTTTGCCGCCCAGGCATTTGCCCGCCCCATCACTGCGTCTGACTCGTGTACCACCACCGGGATGCGCAGGAGGCGTGCCGCAAATACCGTTGGGAAACTCGCATACCCTCCCTTGCTGAAGACGACATCCGGATAGATAACAAAAAGCTGTATAAGCGCGAGAAAGGCACCCCAGAGCGTCTTTGCCATATCGATATAATTCCAGATCGACGGGTATGTGCGCATCTTGCCGGCGCTACTGTAGCGGTGTTCGATGTCGAGTTCAAAAAGCGCTCGTGCGTCAAACGGTTCTGGTCCGAAGTAGTACATCTTTGGGGGCAAGAGTTTCTGCTCAGCTGCGATCGAGCGCACCTTCTCAGCCACTGCGATGATTGGGTAGAAATGTCCGCCGGTTCCTCCTCCTGTAAAGACAATACGCATAGATTAATGTTTTTGATACTTAGAGATATTCAAGACAATACCGACCGATGCAAGAGCGAATAGAAGCGCAGTGCCACCATGACTGATAAAGAGCAGTGGCAAACCGGTCAGCGGGAAAACGCCAAGCATGGAACCGATATTGATAAAAGACTGCGATACAATCAGTATAACAATACCCACAACCAAGAGTCCACTGAAATAGTCTGGTGCTCGGGAAGCAATCTTGAGTCCCCGGAAGCAAAATGCAAGGAAGAGGAATATAAGCACCAGCGCCCCGAGGAAGCCGAATTCTTCCGCCGCTACCGCGAAGATTGAGTCCCCTATCGGCTCAGGAAGATAGTTGAACTTTTGGATGCTTTGTCCGAAGCCGCGCCCGAAGATGCCACCGGAGCCAATTGCAATGAGTGACTGATTGAGCTGGTAGCCCGACTCTTGTAGGTGCTTTTCAGGACTGATGTATGACTCAACACGGTCGCGTAGGTATGGACGCTGATACACAAGCGCTCCGAGCGCGAGTACTGCTATAACAAAAAGAATAAGGAGATCACGAATCTTTCCTCCTGCGACGATGTACATCGCCGTGGCGGCTGACGCGATTACCAGCACTGTCCCGGTGTCCGGTTGCAGGAGTAAGATCAGACTCGGCACGCCGAGAATGAGCGCAAACGGAATGAGCCCGTGGCGGTACTCATGAAGCCTTTGTCGTGCTCCGGCGAGGTATGCGGCGAGGTAGATAACAAATCCGAGTTTGAGGATCTCAGCGGGTTGGAATGAAAACTTGAATACTTCAACCCAGCGCTTTGCGCCATGGAGCTCAAGCCCGAGCCCGGGTATAAACACAAGGAGGGTCGCAAGTATCGAGAGACCGAATATATACGGTGCGTACATCTTCCACATGCGAAAACGTATCTTTGAAGTGAGGAGGAGCGCCGCGGTGCCCAATATCATACCAAAGAATATCTGGTTGAACGCTATAGAAGAAAAGCGTGGCCCTTCACGCGCGAGGAGCCCGAGCGAAGCCGAGGTAAAAATAAAGAAACCGACCACCGCGAGTATCACAGTGATAAGCAAAAGCGGCCGATCCATAGTCTTCATGTGTATCAGTATACCAAATCAACGCCTCATACGTATGAGGCGTTTACCCAAACAGAGCTCATAATAGCCGGAAGAAACACCTCACATGAGTGAGGTGTTTGACTTACTGGCTGTCTGGGATTCGAACTCTACCCTGCTAGGGCGACGATGATGCCCAATACGGCGCAGATGATGCTGATGACCCAGTAGCGCATGGCGACCTTGTAGCCCGGCCAACCAATCGCTTCAAAGTGGTGGTGGAGCGGTGCAACCTTGAAAACCTTCTTCCCTCCCCGAAGCTTCTTTGAAGTAACCTGGATCACCACAGAGAGTACGGTAAAGACGAGAAGGAGTCCGACGATAGGAAGCGCGAAGACGCCGTTCCCCTCGCCGAGCACGTCGGTCATAAATGCGACCACGGTGAGCGCCATGGTGAGCCCCATGATGCCAGTCTCGGTCATGTAGAAACGCGCCGGTGGGATATTAAACCAAAGAAATGCCAGAATACCGCCAACGAGAGTCGCGCAGAGTGCTGCGATGTCGTACTGCTGTTGGTAGAACGCGATACCGGCATATGCCGCGAAGATGGTTGCAAACACGCCCCCAGAGAGACCGTCGATACCGTCAATGACGCCACTTGCGTAAATTGCGAGTGCGACGAGTACGAAAAATGGAATGAAGAACACACCGAGTTCAAGTGAGCCGTCGAATGGGATATTGATACTACTGATTTCAAGTTTGTCGTAGAACCACCATGCGGCGAAGAGCGCGACAGACCCCACGGTAAGGAGTCGTTGTGAGAGCGGGAGACCACCAGCAAAGTGCTTCCCGGTGCCACGCACGACGAGAACGTCGTCGACGAGTCCAACAATAGCACCGACCATGAGTGCCAAGAACGGTAGCCACGTCTGGCTTCGACTGAGGAAGTTGAAGCTCTCAAGGATTGGGTTCGGGCCGATCACGTTAAGGAACCAAATGCCGATAATTGTGATACACACACTCGCCCAGATGACGATTCCGCCCATGCGCGGAGTCCCGGTATCTTTCCCTTTATGAAGTTCATCAAAAATCGGGGTAGCCCCTCCGCCGTAGCCAACACCCTTCCCTGCTTTCTTCTTCCACGCTTTGTATTTGTAGAGATAATGCGCAATAACCGGCGTAATCGTAATTCCAATAAAGAATGCCAGCGCCGCCGGCACAATGACGCGTACAATGTCGATGATTACTATGGTTCCCATGATTACTGGATTATTTTAGTAAGTGTCGCGTTCACGAGTTGCTCCATATCGCTAAACCGCCCGTCAAAGCTCGACCCGAGGACAATCGCAACAATAGGTCGATTGATTCCCGCATCAAATGCAACCATGAGGTTACCGCCAGCAAGTTCGGTATATCCGGTCTTTGAGGCGATGATTCCCGGGATGACACCAATCGCGGCATTTGTATTTGTCGCATTGTAGATGAACCCGTCCTCTGAAGCAAACTGAAGAGTATTAAAAGAGGTTGCCTCGAGAAGATGTGGTCGCTCACTCACAACAAACGAAAGCAACGTCGCCATATCTTGCGCGGAGCCATAGCCCCCACTCACCTCGGTATTCGTATCAAGTCCGCTTTCATTAATAAAGTAGGTCTGCAATAACCCAAGTTCTTGAGCTGTTGCATTCATAAGCTCGACGAAAGCCGCATGTGAGTCTTTCTCATTGGCTTGTGTGGATCGTTCAAACGAGCCTGCCACACCGGCAATCGCGTGTGCGCCATCGTTGGAAGAGACGACGAGTGTATAGTCGAGGAGATCTTTAAAGTTCCACACCTCCCCTGCCTTAAGACCGCTATCACCGTCAACTGCGATTGATTTATCACTTAGTACGATCGCGGTATCTGCTGAGACTTTCTCAGAAGCTACGAGCGCGGTCATGACCTTGGTAAGAGACGCGAGCGGGAGCTGTGCAGACTCATTTTTCGCGAAGAGCACTTCGTCATTTGAGAAGTCATATACATATGCGGCAGAGGCTTCGATGTTGATGAGAGTAAAAGGGTCGATCGCTTCCTCTATCTGCGTATCAGACACTACAACCGCTGCCGTTGAAAAGAAGCGCGGAAGCGCTCGCTCACCAAAGGTGTACACGATGATAACGAGCACGATTCCGAGCAAGCCTACGCGAAGCAGTGTCTGTGGGTCGATAATCGTCTCCTCAGATGCGCGCTCCTGCGGTGCTTCTGGGGTATTGTCTTCCGGGATATTGTTTTGTGTCTGTAGGTCTTCCATGGTTATGCTGCTTGCTCTTCCTTTTCTTCTTTCTGCGTCTCAAATACAGTAATCTCTGCACGCACCTCCTGATACTCGGGCAACTCTTCCACGGAAGATACTCCCAGGTATGAGAGAAGCTCAAAGGTCGGCTGGTACAAGTACGCACGGGCGTCTTTCGGGTTGGTGACCTTCTCTACAAGTCCGCGGATGAGCATGCTTCGCAGGATAAAAGTGGAGTTCACACCGCGGATGTAGTCGATGTCTGCGCGGGTTACCGGACCGCGATAGAGGATGATCGAGAGTGTCTCAAGGCCAGCCTTACCGAGGTCACGCGCAAGTTCGTCTTTACGGATATCCATAAGCGACTCACTGTACGCGGGTGCGGTACGGAGCGCTATTTCCCCATCTTTCTCCATAAGGGTGATACCCCGACCGGAAAGCTGTTCTTTGAGCGTTGCGACTCCGGCGTCAATCTCGCTTTCGGTCTTGCCGAGGGTTTTTGCGAGCCAAGTCTTCTTCAAGGGTTCATTCTTAAAGAAGAGTACTGCTTCGAGTTGTGCTGAGAGACTTTCGTTCATACTTACTCATACTTAGGAATACCGACAGTGTCGGTCTCCATGGTTATATCTGAGAATTTATTCTCTTGTGTTGCATTTATTATACCCTGTTTTACCAACTCAAGCAGAGCCAAGAATCCCACAATAACCTCGACCTTCTCTTCCTTGTCGATGGATTTACCGGCCTTCGAGAAGTCAAAGAAGCTCATGCGGAGGTTCTTTGTGACCCTATCGGTGAGGTTGTCGATCATCTCTTCAAGGCTCACGACTTTCTTAACGATTGCCTCGGGAACCGCTTTTACCTTAGGAAGCGCCGCGATGACATGTGCCACAGCCTCGCCAAGTGAGGCGAGTGTTGCATCTTGAGGTGGGGAGAAGACCGGCTCAAACGATTTACTGTCCTGTGCACTGAGCAATACACGTTTCCCAAAACGCTCCGAGATATGCACGGACAGTTCCTTGGTGCGCTTGTAGAGCTTGAGGCGCTCTTCAAGTTTCTCGATGTCCTCTTCCTCTTCTTCGGTAAGGTTGAGTGTTGGGAGAAGCGACTTTGATTTGATAAGGAGGAGTGTCGAGGCAATGAGTACAAAGTGTGATGCTTGTGAGAGTGGAAAGTCTTTCTGTCTCTCAATGAACTGAATATACTCGTCGGTCACCGCTGCCAGCGATACGTCATTGATTGGGAGCTTGCGCTTTTCAATAAGGGAAAGCAAAAGGTCCAGCGGACCTTCAAACCCTTCGATTTTTATCTTAAACTCCTCGTCCATTTTTATGTAAGGTCAGCTATGAAGCGGGTCAAGAGCCGCACCGGCTCCCCCGCCGCACCAGTGGCAAGGTTGTCGCTCGGAATCGTGGTCATACGCGGGGCGATGTCGATGTGTGCCCACGAGCAATCCTTTATGAAATCTTTTGCAAACTGAAGTAGGAAAATGCCGCCATTGATGGCACCACCATACTGCGGGTTCTTAGTGCTCAAGTTTGCGATGTCAGCAACTTGGCCGCGCACCTCTTCTTCATATTCTTCCCAGAGCGGCAGTCGCCAGAGGTAGTCACCTGATTTTTCGCCGAGCTCAATAAGCCTCGAGGCAAACGCGTCATCGCGAGACATCACCACTGAGGTATGTTGTCCGAGCGCGACAAGTGATGCCCCGGTAAGTGTGGCGACATCGATTACGTGCTTTGGGTTATAACGCTTCGCGTAGGTGAGCGCGTCAGCGAGAATGAGACGCCCCTCGGCGTCAGTGTTGAGGACCTCAACCGTCTTTCCTGACATAGTGGTAAGCACGTCTCCGGGGCGCACCGCGCTTCCGGACGCCATATTCTCAACCGACGGAATAAGTCCGATGACATTCTTCTTGAGCTTGAGCTTTGCCACAAGCGCAACTGTTGCCATGACCGCTGATCCTCCGGACATATCAAAGTGCATCCCAAGAAGCGCAGATGAGGGTTTGAGGTTGATGCCACCGGTGTCATAGGTGACCCCCTTCCCAACAAGTACCACTGGACGTTCAGACTTCTTCCCCCCTTTGTATTCCATGATGATGAACTTAGGCTCTTCGACAGAACCTTTTGCAACACCAAGAATTGCTCCCATGGAAAGACGCTCCATATCGCGTCTACCAAGCACACGCACAGAAGCCCCGGTACCCTTCGCCAGTCGTTTTGCTTCTGCGGCAAGCGATGTTGGAGTCATATCTCCTCCCGGCGTGTTTGCAATCGTGCGACACTCATCTACCATCTCCCCAATCACGATACCCTCTTGGGCTCCTTCAGACACTGTCTTCGCGGAGACGCTAGCGAAGAAGAGTTCCTTAATATCTTTCCATCCATCTTTAGGTTTGGTTTTGAATTTACGGAACTCATAGGCGGCCATGACGAGGTTCTGAGTGATGGTCGAGCCGAGCTCTTTGCCGGAGAGGTCAGTGAAGCGGGTGAACTCATTGAGGTCGATAGCAACTTTCTCGCACTGGTACTGCTGTGCGGTGCGCACCACACGGCGCACCGCTTTTACGAACTTTCGTCGCTCGTCTTTCTTGATCGCACCAACCTTAATGCGCAATTCGGTCACTCCGTCTGCTTCGATGAACTTAGTCTGCCCTTTCTCAGAGAGCGTAATACGAACAACGCCCTTCGGGCGCGTCGATGCTTTCTTTGCGGTGACTGTGATCTTCATGTTGATGTGTGGTTATTCTGAAAGGAGTGTGTCGATGCGGTTTATCTCTCGCGGGAAGAGTGTCGCTTCTTTTACGTTATCGAGTCCGAGCATCTTCTCGGTGAGACGCTCAAGCCCCATCCCCCATCCGCCGTGTGGTGGTAGGCCGTACTTGAATGCCTGGAGGTAGTATGAGAAGCTCTCCGGGTTGAGCCCCTTATCTTTGATCTTCTCTACGAGCTGGTCATGGTCGTCTACGCGCTGTCCACCGGTTGAGAGCTCGACACCGCGGAAAAGCAGGTCGAAGCTCTTGGTGAATCCTTGGTCTTCTTCGTCTTCGTAGGTGTAGAACGGGCGCTTTGAGACCGGATAGTGGGTAATGAAAATAAAGTCTGAGCCGTGCTCTTTGAGCGCGTACTCTGAGAGCCATCGCTCGTGCGCGGGCTCGAGGTCCGGCTCCTTTGTGCAGTCTTCACCCGTCTCTTTGTTGATAATCTCTTGCGCCTCGCGAAGCTTCATCACCGGGATTACTTCAGGCATCTGAGGGAAGGTTGCACCAATGACTTTAAACTCCGCTTCGCACGTCTCCTCAAGGTGCTTCAAGACACGACGGACGACTTCGCTGAGCGTGGTCATTACGTCGGTGTGGTCTTTCACAAAGCCCATCTCGGCATCGAGCGACGTGTACTCGTTGAGGTGACGGGTTGTGCTGTGTTTTTCTGCGCGGAAGACGTTGCCGGTTGCAAAGACGCGCTCAAAGACGCCGACCATGATCTGCTTGTAGAGCTGTGGCGAGGTCGCGAGGTACGCGTCCTTATCATAGAAATAGTCCACCTTAAAGACGTTGCCGCCCCCTTCAGCATCGTCGCCGACAAGCTTTGGTGCTTGAAACTCAGTGAAGCCGAGCTCAGTGAGTGCTGTGCGATACGCACGGACGATCTCTGCTTGTACTTTGAATATTGCGCGGCTACGCCCGGTGCGGAGCGTGAGCGGCATATTGTCGAGGTAGGTGTCGAGGTTGAGCTCGGCATCCATATCAAACGGAAGCTCGTGTGCCGCACTCAAGACCTCAATACCGGTAATCTCAAGCTCAATATCGCCGTTCATAACCTTCTCATTGATCATCTTCTCGGGGCGTTTGTTCACCTTGCCGGAGACCGAGACCACCCACTCGGGGCGGAGTGTCTTCGCGACCTCGAGCACCTCAGGCTTACCAAAGACGACACCTTGTACCATACTTGTGCGGTCACGGAAATCAAAAAATGCCATCTTGCCCTGGTCGCGTGCGGTGTCGACCCACCCAGAGATGGTTACCTCTTCGTCGATGTGCTCTCGCAGGTCGCCGATCAATGTTCTTTCTATTCTTTCCATGTTTTTTCTAGTATCTAAAACCTAATCCCTACAACCTATTACAGTGCTACACCAATGCTCGCTCGCACTGCCGCCAGCTTCTCTTGCGCGCGAACACGTGCTCTCTCAGCACCTTTCTCAAGGATTGCCTTCACCTCACCGTCAGTAATCGCATCACGCTTCTCACGCATTGGTGCAATGTGTGCCTCGATATCTTCGATGAGTGCCTCCTTGAGTGCTTTGTAGTTGCCCGTGTTCTCCTTGTAGAGCGGCGCGAGTTCTTCTTCGCTCTTAAAGAGTCTATGGATCGCGTACACATTCTCCGGGCGATCACCCGATGAGTCAGTGACAATACTCATCACCGCTTTTGCGATCTCGTCTTTGGTAGCAAACAGTGGAATAGTGTTGCCGTAGCTCTTGCTCATCTTCTGCCCGTCAGTGCCGGGCACCACGCCGACCCCTTTGAGGATCATCTCCTTTGGTGTTGAGAAGAGCTCGCCAAAGGTGCTGTTGAACTTCCCTGCTGCTTCGCGCGCGTACTCGACGTGCTGACGCTGGTCTTCGCCCACCGGCACCACGTCGGTGTCGTAGAGCAAGATGTCTGCCGCCATGAGCATAGGGTACGTGAAGAGCCCCGCGTTTGCCTCAAGCCCCTTCGCAACTTTGTCTTTGTACGCGTGCGCTTGCATAAGGAACGGCACGGTTACCAAACAGTTAAAGACCCAACCAAGCTCGGTGTGCTCCGGCACGTCAGACTGCTTAAAGATAGTCACTTGCTCCGGGTCAACGCCGGCGGCAATGTAGTCTTTGATAACGTTAAGGATATTCGTGCGGAGCGCTTCCGGGTCTTTGATAGAGGTGAGTGCGTGGAGGTCAGCGATCATGAGTGTACTCTCGTACTCGCCGTAGAGGTCGACAAAAGGCTTCAGCGCACCAAAGTAGTTCCCGATGTGGAGTGTGCCTGAGGGTTGTAATCCCGTAAGAAGTCGCTTTTTACCCGTCATATGAGGGAAATTGTACCAGAAATCGGCGCTTCTGAACACCCTACTCCACACCCATTACACTCAATGTGGTCTGACTACGTCGAATATCGATTAGTGCCGCGTCACCAAATACAATCCCCCAAGCGGAGCAACGAGCCAGTAGAAGAAGTAGGCAGATGAGAAAAGGTTGTCGATTGACTGGTTGAAGTCGTAGAGGGTTGCAACGGGGAGGGTGTGGTATGCGAACGCAAAGAGGAGTGCGGTTGAACCGGCGGCAAGTATCCCTGCTTGAAGGAACTTTTGTGCGGCACCTCCCGGATACTCGGCGTACACACTTCGCTTGATGATAAGGTACGCAAGGAAGGTGCCGAGCGCAAAGACGGCGATGTGTGAGAGGGTCACTTGTACTTCTGAGCTCTTGAGAAGTGTTAATTCATCAAGAAACGGAAAGCTTAAAAATGAGAGAATAGCAACGTAGATCGAGAGCATAAGCGCAATGCTTCTGCTCTTGCCGCGTTTGGCGGCAAAGAAAAAGAGCGCCCCGAAGACCGCCGCGATTATCAGTACGTCTGTCGTGAGCGCTCCTGAGAGTGTGTCAAAGATTTGCATCTATATATTATATGCCCTCTTTCCGTAGAATATCAACCGCTTCTTTTGCTTTTCTGCCTAATTTCTTCGGCATATCGATATTGATCTTCACCAGAAGATCGCCGTGTGAGAATCCTGACGGTACCCCCTTCCCTTTTACGCGAATTACTTCGCCAAAACCCACCCCTTGTGGCACTTTTACCTTTACCACATCTCCGTCGAGTGCCTTCAAAGAGTATTCGCTGCCGGTGAGTGCATCAGAGAGCTTCACATTGAGCGTGGTGATGAGGTTGTTGCCTTCTTTATGGAAGTTTGGATCCGGGTGCACGTGAATCTTCACGTAGAGATCTCCGGCGTCGCCGCCGGGCACCGCTTCGCCACCACCGGAAAGGCGGATCATCTCGCCGTTGTTGATGCCAGCCGGCACGCGCACCACAATCTCCTCTTGTTTACGCACGACACGCTCACTCTTGCAGGTCTTACACTTCTCTTTTGGTACCTTTCCGGTGCCAAAACACTCCTGACAAGATCGCACGCTCGTGAACGTGCCAAATGGCGACTGTTTGTTCTCATGCACACGCCCTTTGCCATTGCAGGCTGAGCAGGTCACTGAACCAGAGTCTTTCTCGGCTCCTGATCCACCACAAGTGTCGCAACCTGATGTCTTGGTGATAAGGACTCGTCGCTCTACACCAAAGACAGCGTCTTTAAATGAGAGTTCAAGATCGATTGAGATATCACGTCCGCGTGCTCGGCGAGCACCGCCGAATCCGCCGCCAAAGATATCACCGAAGATGTCGCCAAGGTCAACACCGCCCTGGAAGCCGCCTTGCTGAAATCCGGAGAAGTCAAAACCACCAAAGCCGCCTCCTGCTGTGCCTTGTTGTCCTCCGCCGGCGCCGGAGAATACGCGGCCGTACGCATCGTACTCGGCGCGCTTTTTATCGTCAGAGAGGACGCTATACGCCTCACTTGCTTCTTTGAACTTCTTCTCGTCACCCGTCTTTTTGTCCGGGTGGTACTTGTGAGCGAGTTTGCGGAACGCTTTCTTGATCTCCTCTTTACTCGCGTTCTTTGCGACACCAAGTACCTTGTAGTAGTCGTTACTCATGTGGCTATTGTACGCATCTTTAGCTAAAAATCAACGCCAATCCCAAAAATCTTGACGTCCGACGTCAAGATTTTTAATTTATGTTAGGTTATTTGTTTTCTTCTGATGAGTCGTTGTTTGGCTCTTCGCCCGGTTTCTCTTCTCCGGTGCTTTCTCCTTTCTGCTCTGCGTCTTGTGGAGGGGTCTCAGATTGTGCTTGCTGTTGCATTGCTTCGCCGATTTTTGCGAGCGATGTGCTGAGTGCTTCAGATGCCGCTTTGAGTGCGTCGAGATCGTCTTTGTCTTTCACCTCTTTAAGCGCCGCGACCTTCTCCTCGATCTCTTTCTTTACATCTTCACCAACCTTGTCACCGTGCTCTTTAACCGAGCTCTCTGCGGTGTAAATGAGTTGCTCAGACGTGTTGCGGACATCAACAAGCTCTTTCTTTTTCTTGTCTTCGTCTGCGTGCGCCTCAGCATCCTGCTTCATCTTCTCAACTTCTTCATCTGAGAGTCCTGATTGTGCTTCTATGCGGATCGACTGCTCCTTTCCTGACGCGTTGTCTTTTGCGGTCACGTTGAGGATGCCGTTTGCGTCGATGTCAAAAGTTACCTCAACCTGTGGTGTGCCACGTGGTGCCGGTGGAATACCCTCAAGAATGAATCGCCCGAGCGATTTGTTGTCAGCTGCCATCGAACGCTCCCCCTGAACAATGTGCACCTCAACTGAGGTCTGGTTGTCGGCTGCGGTTGAGAATGTTTGCGATTTTGAGGTCGGAATGGTCGTGTTGCGTTCGATAAGCTTGGTTCCGACACCGCCGAGAGTCTCGATACCGAGCGAGAGCGGGATCACATCAAGAAGAAGTACGTCCTTTACGTCTCCTTGCATGATACCGCCCTGAATTGCTGCACCGAGCGCAACCACCTCGTCCGGGTTGATCGACTTGTTCGGCTCTTTACCGAAGAGTTCCTTTACGCGCTCGACAATCTTCGGCATACGAGTCTGCCCGCCAACGAGGATCACCTCGTCGATATCTTTGATCTCAAACGGTGACGCTTCGATCGCGCGCTTGGTGATCTCAATTGAGCGATTGATGTATTCTTTTGCGAGCTCTTCGAGTGTTGCGCGGGTAAGTTTGAGCAAGAGGTGTCTTGGACCAGTCGCATCTGAGGTGATGAACGGGATGTTGATCTCTGACTCAGTTGCGGTTGAGAGTTCGAGTTTCGCTTTCTCAGCTGCCTCATCAAGTCGCTGGAGCGCGAGCGGGTCTTTGCTGATGTCGATACCGCTTTCCTTCTTGAACTCATCAACAATCCACTTAATAATCGCCTGGTCGATGTCGCGACCGCCCATGTGGGAGTCACCATCGGTTGATTTTACCTCAATAACTTCATCACCAACCTCAAGAACCGAGACGTCGAAGGTTCCACCACCAAAGTCGAAGACTACAATCTGCTCGTCTTTCTTTTTATTAAATCCGTATGCGAGCGCGGCCGCTGTTGGTTCGTTGATGATGCGCTTCACCTCAAGTCCGGCAATCTTCCCGGCGTCTTTTGTTGCTTTGCGCTGTGAATCGTCGAAGTATGCAGGAACGGTGATAATCGCTTCAGTGATCTTCTCACCAAGCTTTGCTTCTGCGTCCTGCTTCATCTTCTGGAGGATCATTGCTGACACCTCTTCTGGGCGGTAGTCTTTGCCATTAAGCTCAACAAGCACACCATTGTCGCCACCCTTCTTGATGTTGTATGGAACCGTCTCTTTGTCTTTCTGTACTGCAGTATCTTCAAAACGGTGCCCAATGAATCGCTTAATACCGTAAATAGTGTTCTGTGGGTTCGTGACTGCCTGACGTCGTGCGAGTGTGCCCACAAGCCGTTCGTTCGTCTTAGAAACAGCAACGACTGACGGCGTGGTGCGTGTTCCTTCGGCATTCTCAACAATAGTTGGTTCTCCGCCGGTAACGTACGCCATTGCGGAGTTGGTTGTTCCTAAGTCTATACCTAAAATTTTTCCCATAGTACTATTTATTTATTTTTTCCAATAATAACCTTTGCGGGACGCAATACGCGCTCGCCCTTCCGGTACCCTTTCTGAAGGACAGCGAGTACGCGCCCGTCGTCTTTTTCTTCTGCCACTTCCTGTGTTTTGACTGCTTCGTGTATGGCGGGGTCGTTTACTTCCCCGGCATTATCAATAACTGAAATTCCCGCATCTTTCAAGACCTGAAGTGCCTGTGAGTAGATGTGCTCAACACCGACACGCCAGTTCTTGTCAACTGACTCCCAAACATCCTTGTTGGCGAACGCCATGTCAAAACTATCGAGGATTGGAAACAACTGCTCAAACACTTCCTCTTGTGCGCGTGAAGTTAATTCTGTACGCACCACTACTGCCTCTTTCTCCCGGTTTACCAGGTCTGCTCGAGCACGTTGCCACCCATCGAGGTACTCAGCGCGCTCCTTTTCGCATTCTTTGAGCTTCTTTTGCACTTTCTTGAGTTTATCAAGAACCCCAAGACCTTCTTCTTCAAGAACAACATCATCGACTGATTCAATGTCTTGTGTATCTGTATCGATTTTTTCTATCTTCTTCTTTGGCATACTGTTGCGTACATAATGGTATACACCAATGTTCTAGTATGTATGGTGTATACCAATTGCGTAAGGCTCTGTGCGGCCGCAAAAAAAGTGTGTGCGACTATCGCTTGCTCCACTGTGGAGACTTGCGCGCTTTCTTAAGTCCGAACTTCTTACGCTCCTTCATTCGTGGATCTCGCTTGAGGAACCCTGCCTGTTTGAGTCCCTTACGGAGCTCTTCATTGTACTTAGTGAGTGCGCGAGCAACGCCGTGTCGGAGGGCTTCCGCCTGTGCGTGGATGCCACCACCTACTATCTTCGCGGTTACTTTGAAATTTTCTCCTTCAGGAGCATGTGTGAGAGCCGACTCAGCAACTTTCTGGAGTTCTGTTGTAGGAAAATGTGTTGCAAGATCTTTCTCGTTTACCACAATCGATGAATCTTTTGTCTTAGAAATACGCACGCGTGCGGTTGCCGTTTTTCGGCGTCCGATAGTCTCGATATATTCTTCTTTATGTTTCATGTCTGCCATAATACTATTCTTCGATGATCAGGTTTTTCATTCGCTTGGCGCGCAACCGATTCCCCGGAAGCATACCATAAACCGCCATGCGGAGCACCTCTCCCACACCCTTCTTCTCGACAACTTCTTCAAGTGTGCGCTTGCGAAGGCCGCCCGGGTGTCCGGTGTAGTGTGTGTAGACTTTCTTTGACGCCTTCTCCGGTGAAATCGCAAGCTTGTCAGCGTTCGCAATCTTAACCGTCACGTCTGCAACGACATTCTTCTGGAACGAGGTTGTATCCTTGCCCATGAGAAGGTGTGCCGCTTCGCTTGCTACACGTCCGAGATTCTTTCCTTGTGCGTCGATAGTGTGTTCCATAAGCCTATACAAATTCAATTACTGCCATTTTACGCGCATCATGCGTTGACTGCGTATGAAGTTTGGTGATGCGAGTGTACCCGCCTGCTCGCTCCGCGTACTTCGGTGCAATCTCTTCCTTCAACTTCTTTGCGACGCGATCGTCGCACCCTAAACGAGCAATCGTCAATCGATATGAAGCGAGAGCCCCCTTCTTGTTGAGAGTTATCAATTTCTCAACAAAACGCTGAACCTCCTTAGCTTTCGCTTCGGTTGTTTCGATCTTCCCATGAAGAATAAGCGCACGAGCAAGTGAGCGGATGAGTGCTACTCGTACCTTTCGAACGCGTCCAAATTTTCTTCCGTGTGCTGTATGCTTCATGGTGTGTTACTTAAGGGTGACGCCAAAGTTGCTAAGCGCCCGCTTGATCTCCTGGAGACCTTTTTGTCCGATACCCTCGATTGAGAGGATATCTTCTTCTCGCTTTCGCGCAAGCCCACCGACTGTGCGGATATTTGCACCATCAAGTGCGTTTGCGGTTCGTGCTGAGAGGTCGAGGTCGTCAACGCGAGTCTTGAGGAACTCAGAATCAACCTCTTTCTTTTCTTCTTTTGACTCTTCTTCCATTGCTTCCTCTTCAGGGAGAGCAAGTTCCTCTTCTTTGAACCCAACAATCGAGCGTAGCTGGTTAATCATGATCTCGATCGCCTTCTCGAGACCCTCTTTTGCGGTGATGGTTCCGTCAGTCTCAATAAAAATACGGAGTCGGTTAAAGTCGGTTCGGTCTCCCACGCGCATGTTTTCTACCTCGTAGTTCACGCGGCGAATCGGTGTGAAGATCGCATCAAGTGAGATTTCTCCAACCTCGACACGCTCCTTCTTGAGTGCTTCTTTTGCGACATAACCGAGTCCACGCTCTACGGTCATCTCAATTGAGAAGTCAACGCCTTTTCCGGTAACTTCAGCAATCGGCTGCTCTGGGTTGAGGATCTCAACTTGCCCCGGCGCCTCGATGTCTGCCGCGGTGATTGATTTTGGACCCTTCACTTTGACGGTCATCTGTTGTGGCTCATCTGAGAGCATTTGAATGCGCACACGCTTAAGGTTGAGCAAGATGGTGATCACATCCTCCTGAACTCCTTCAATGGTTGAAAACTCGTGATCAACCCCCTCAATCTTCACTGAAGTGATAGCTGCTCCCGGAAGCGATGAAAGGATGATACGGCGAAGTGAGTTGCCGAGCGTGTGCCCGTATCCCGGATAAAGACCATCAATCTCATAGACACCCCCGAACTCCTTTTCGGATACGATGCGTGGTTTAGATGGAAGTGCGACGTTGTACTCTGACATAATATATGTAGTTAAGATGAATAAAACTATCGGCTATAAAACTCCAGAACCAGTCCCATATCAATAGATGCATCCGCTCCAGAAAATTCAGGAAGTGCGACAACTGTGCCTTCAAGCTTCTTTTCGTCAAAAGAAAGCCACTTTGGCGCAGTGTAGTTCTTTAACCGCTCTTCGAGGTCGGTAAAGAGACCCTTCTCTTTACTGTTTACACGAACAGTAACCACGTCCCCGACACTCACCGTGTATGACGGTACGGTCATCCGTTTCCCGTTTACAGTGATGTGTCCGTGAGAGACAATCTGTCGCGCAAAACGACGTGTTGGGACCAAACCGAGTCGATAGACAACGTTATCAAGACGCGATTCAAGCGCTTGGTAGATCTTGTTTGCCGGTTCGTGGGCGCCTTGAGTCCCCGTCTTCACATATCGAGAGAGCTGTTTTTCAGTAACCCCGTATGTAAAGCGCACCTTCTGCTTCTCAAGAAGCTGCTTCCCGTAATCAGAAATCTGCTTGGGTCGTTTTCCACGACGCTTCGCGCGACGCGACTCAGACAACGCAAATTTCTGTGTCTGACATTTCTCAAAAACACTTGCGCCGAGTCGTTTTGCTATTTTGTATTTTGGTCCGATCTTCATAATGCTATACCCTACGTGGTTTCTTAGGTCGCGGTCCGTTATGTGGCAACGGAGTCACGTCTTTAATGCTGGTTATATCGATCCCTTTTGCTGAGAACGCACGGAGCGATGACTCGCGCCCGGATCCAGCTCCTTTAACAACAACGTTAACCTCTTTAAGGCCGATCATCTGTGCCTTTTCTCCAAGAAGTTCACCCACCTTTGCCGCGGCAAAAGGTGTGCCTTTTTTGGCGCCCTTGAACCCAAGTCCGCCACTTGAAGACGACATGACCGCGTTGCCGTTCTTGTCGGTGAGAAGAAGCTTGGTGTTATTAAAGGTTGCCTGCACGTGAAGGATCCCCGAATCAAGCTTCTTCTTCGGAATACGAGAAAGAGATCGCGACTTGAGTCCCGCGCTCGCTTCCCCACCTGCCTTTTTGATAATGCGTTTCTTTCCCATACGATTATTTCTTTTCTACAGTACGACGACCGGATCCCATAGTCTTTCGTTTGTTACCGCGCACTGTTCGTGAGTTTGTCTTGGTCCGCTGTCCGCGAGCCGGAAGACTCTTTGCGTGCCGGCTTCCTCGATACGAATTGATATCTTTAAGACGCTTAATGTTTCCTGAGATGCTTCGACGAAGTTCTCCTTCAATAAGGAATGATTCAATCTTCTCGCGAATTGCACTCTCTTCCTCGGGTTTGAGGTCACCCGGCTTCTTGCCGAAATCGACTTTAAGCTCGTCCAAGATCTCAAGTGCACGCGGACGACCAACGCCGTATACGGCAGTGAGTCCGATCTCAAGTCGCTTATTGTCTGGGATGGTGATTCCGGCGATTCGCATAGTGTATATATAAATTACCCCTGTCGCTGTTTGTGGCGAGGGTTAGAACAAATGACATAGAGCCGTCCCTTTCTGCGAACGGTTTGGCATTTTGCACAGATCTTTTTTACTGAAACCTTTACTTTCATTGTTTTTTTGAAGACAACAAAAAATTGCGCTTTCCATTTCCATGGTGTGGATCTCAAAACCACTACTCAATCGATTCCACTCTATAGCGCAGTATGGATCACTCAAGCGCACTGTATCCTTACAGTCGCTTAATGATCCGTCCCTTCCCCCCGTACGGTTCAAGCTCAACAGCGACCGTGTCGCCGACAAGCACCTTGATCCGGTGTATACGCATCTTCCCCGAGAGGTAGGTGAGAATCTGCTCACCGCTCTCATTAAGCGTTACCCGGAAAAGTGTGTTTGGCAGGGCCTCGTCCACTACTCCGGTGACCGCTTCAGGTTTTGTCTTATTCTCTGACATGTGCGTACCGAGGTGGACACATACTACCAGAGACCGGCACAACACGTCAAGTGGTCTCTGTGGATGTGGTCCCTACTCTTCAACCACCTTAACGATCTTGATATCTTTAACTGTCTCGGGGAAGGTCTGCCGCCAAAATGGACGGAGGACGATCTGAGCCTCATCGATGCTTGAGTAGCCGGTCAGCACGGTCTCTAGCGCCCCTTTCGACTTTCCTGCAAGGTCTTCCTTGAGCTGGTCGGTATCGAAAGTCCATACAAGGTGCGCTTCTCCATTAAGAGTGAAACGAAAAGCGTCTCCAACCCACGGCTCAGTGTCACTCTCAGCCAGTACGAAGGAGAGCTTCTCTGGACTGACGATCTCCACCGGTTCACCGTCAAAACCGGCAACGGTATTCTCCGCAATAAGCTGAGCAAAATCATCCGTATCAAACAAAATACCGTAAAGTGTCGCTTTCTGTCTGATTACCGCTTTTGTACCACGTTCCCCGTCAGAAAGAGACGAGAAGACGATAAAGAGTGCGTCCGGGTAGAGCTCAAATCCTTCGGGCTTTTGTGTGGTCGCCTCACTCTTAAGTTGTGCAGTCAATTCCTCCTGGATCATCGCACGCGCTTGCGTTTCGTCACTTTGACTGACTGTCTTCTTATTACCAACAAAGCCGCCGGTCATTTCTGTCTTTGACCGAGCATAGAAGCTCTCAAAACGAGGCGAGCCTTCAAAACCGGGGATGGTGAAATCGGTAAGCCCAATATTATAATCGTCTCCCGCCTCATCGGCATAAACAGTCACCTCAATACTTCCGGGGACCATGACGCCTTCCTCGATACGCTGCCCCGGCACAACCACCGATTCGTTGATCCGGTATATCAGACCATCAGGGGTCTCAAAGCGGGTGTTCTTAATGAGCCGCTGACTAGATTCGTTGTAGTTGTTGTAGACAACAATGTTGCCGGATGCTTTCTCTTCAACATATGCTTCACCGCTTGGCTCGACCTCTCTGCTTCCTTCGCGCTCAATAGTCATGATTTCATACCCGATCCCGCCAAGGGTTGGAACTTTTGCGGCTTCAAACTCCGCGTCTATCAAGACCGAACGCTGTTTCGGAGTGACAACAACTTTTGCTCCTGAGAATGCAAATGAGAATGCAAAGAGGAGCACGAGAATCGAGATAATCGCAATTATCCAAAGACCCCAACGATATGTGCCACGCCTCCCTCGTGGAGCTTGGTGTCGTTGCGTTGTTTCTTCTACTTCTCGCTTCTCACGAGGCGCACGCCGGCGCACGCCTTTGTCTACGCTCACCTTACGGATTGAGCGACGCTCCGGTGGGACAATATCTCCAAAGCCATTTTCCATATACTCCTAGTCTACCTTAATCTTACCTCTATTACCAAATACATCTTGTGCATAGACTACTGATGCGCCCCATATTCTCTACTGTAGAACAGCGCGTCGGTCATAAGGAAGACGTCTTTTTGAACACTTCTCTCAAAAGAACATTTCTCTTCGAGGGATTTCTCTGAGATTAATATTGCCTCGAAGTGCTTCTTTGTTACGGTGAATTGAGCGAGTTCTGGAGATTCGAGGACGGTCTTAAACCAAGACCCAAATACCGGATCTGAGATAACGAAGACCTTCGACGGAAGTGGCACCGCTTCAAAAGAGAGTCTTTTACAAGCCTCTGTAATATGTTTAAGCCATCTTTCCTCCTCTGCACCAATCAACTCTTGAAGCTCTTGGTCGTCTCCTCCTGCAAAAAAGAGTTTAACGCGTGATAGAGATTCTTCAGGGATCGCCCCTGTCGCCTTTGTAATATTCTGAATCAGCGTATTCCGTCCATAAGGGATGTTGGCGGTATCTAATAGAATCGAATTGTGCACGACTGAGATGTTGCTCGTCCCTCCGGTCACATCAATAAGCAAGAAATCATTGTGTGGACTTAGGATGTCTCGTACAACCGAAAACGATGCAAGAGTAAATGAGCGAAACGCAAGCGGAATGGATGGACTAAACACTTCGTAGAGAGCCTTTCGAAGCAGTTTCTCCGTGGCCTGGAATGTTGAACTTTCAAGAAAAGCAACCGAAATGCATCGTGCGGTCTTCCCGATTGGTGACTGGGTTGAGTACCCGTTAAGCGACGATTCGATAATCATCTCTTCAATGGTCACCATCTCCTCCGCCCCTTCTCTTTCGTCTTTCTCTTTCTTTTCCTGTATTTGTGCGAGCAGATTATCCATAACCGCGTCAGTCACCAAGAAGCTCTCTTTCTGCTCAACAGATGCGGTGATCGTCTGGGTCTGATGCCAAGGTGAGCCAAGAACACAAACAATCTCGCGTGGAATTATATATTTCTTCCCTCCCGGTTCTACGAGCCCGTTTTTTTGAATATTTTTTGCCACCTCCACAAGAGCGTCCGCAAGCTGCCCCGGGAAACTCTCCTTGTGAAGTGTACTGCTGAGGGGGATCATCCGGCGGACACTGTAGGTTACACACGGTGCGTTATGTGATAGTTGTGCCACCGCACCACCCACACTGGAACTCCCGATATCAAATATAACAACCGTGCGGTGACCCGCCTTTCTTCTAAACAAACGTGCAAGTGTACTGAGAGACTTCATTGTCTTTTATTATAGTGTGCGAAGAGAGCCAGAGCAACGAAAAAACACCGAATAGAACCTCCCTTTCAACCTTCCAGTACGCAGAATTAATCCTCTTCCAAAACAGCTTTGATGCGTCGTACGCCAGCTGATGATGAACTCTCTTTGACGATCTTAAACACTCCTCTAATCGTGGCGGTATTCTCCACATGGGGGCCACCACAAAGCTCGCGTGAATAGACAATGCCGTTGTCGTCTCTAATCGTGTAGACTTTTACCTCGTCCGGATACTTCTCCCAGAAGCTCCCTTCAACAGTCGGGTCACTCTCTGCGTCTTCTTTCTTCATGGTCTCGGTTTCAACGTGTGCGCCCGCTTTGATTGCGCTGTTTACAAACCCTTCAATGCGATCGAGTGTCTCTCGGTCGACTTTCTCCGGGTGCGTGAAGTCAAAACGCAGTCGCTCACTGGTGATGTTTGAGCCAGCTTGATGCACATTATCACCAAGTTCTTTGCGGAGCCCCGCAAGCAAGAGGTGTGTGGCGGTATGGTACTCAACCGTTTTTTGGCTCTGGTCAGCGAGGCCGCCTTTGAATTTCTGCTCGGAACCGGCTCGAGAAAGTTCTTGATGTCTTTCCATCTCTTCATCGAACGCTGCCTTCTCAACCGAGATTCCCTTCTCAACCGCAAGCTCTTCAGTAAGCTCCAGCGGGAAACCATACGTGGTAAAGAGCACAAATGCATCATGTCCGGAGATGTCGCTGCTGCTCAACTTCTCAAATTCTTTCATCCCTTTTTCAAGGGTGAGATTAAACCTCGTTTCTTCTTCGGTTATCGTCTTATCAATGATGTCAGCCTTCTCTTTGAGTGCCGGATAGAAATCTTTGTACACCTCTGCAACAATATGAGCGACGGTTCCGAGCGGAAAGGATTCTGCTAAGTTAAGTGAGCGCACCTTCATTACCGAGCGTCGTATAAGCCGCCGAACAAAGTACCCTTGTTCAGTGTTTGAAGGGAATACTCCGTCGTCAATCATAAATACTGCGGCGCGCATATGGTCTGCTATAACCCGAAAATCTTCCCGGTATTGTTCTTCTGAATATGACTTACCGGAAACCTTTTCAATCTCAGAGATGATACCTCTCAGTGAATCAATTTTAAACATATCCGCGTCATCATTTGCTGCCGCGGCAATACGCTCAAGCCCCCCACCGAAGTCGACGTTCTTCTGCGCAAGCGGTTCAAATGAACCATCTTCTTTCTTGAGGTACTCCATAAACACCGAGTTGCCGATCTCCATAAAGCGCCCGCAGTCACAGTTCGGGTGACAGTGCTCACCAAATCTGGAGTCATGCTCGATGTCAGTGAATTCATAAAAGACCTCCGAGTCTGGGCCACCCGGTTCACCCGCGGGCATATTCTCTGGCTTCCCTGCTCTACTCCACCAGTTTTTAGAAGAATCGTAGTAGAAAATGCGCTCGCCTTCCTTCATGCCGCGCTTACCACCATCTTCTTCCGAACCAATCTCGGCATCTCTTGCGTTAATTCCCTTTCCTTTGAAGAGCTCCTTCCAGATATCTGCCGATTCAGTATCCTTCGGAATACCAAGCACCTCATCTCCGAGGAATGCGGTTACATAGAGCTTTTGTGGGTTAAGCCCAACGACGTCGGTGAGAAAACCAAACACCCACGGGAGTTGCTCCTTTTTGAAATAGTCACCAAAAGACCAGTTGCCGAGCATCTCAAAGAAAGTGGTATGGCGATTGTCGCCCACTTCCTCGATATCCTCAGCACGAAAACATTTCTGTGAGTTAACGACTCGTGTGCCCTTTGAGTGTTCCTCTCCGAGAAAATATGGCAACAAGGGCTGCATCCCTGAGCCGGTAAAGAGGGTGGTGGGGTCATTCTCCGGACGCAGTGAAGAAGACGGGATAACCGCGTGCCCGCGCTCGTTAAAGAAGTCTAGGTATTTTTGTCGTATCTCAGATGAATTCATAGAATAGCAGCTCCAAAATGTATCCTACGAGCATAAAAATAATACCGAGAAGAGCAAGGTTGCGCTCCCGCCGCATCTCGGTAAGTACCGCTTTGTCTATCTTGTGTTCTTTCACAATCTTCCAGTGCACACTCATAACCGTAAAACCGAGAATGACTTTACCGATAATTCCTATAGTGAGTCCCCAAAAAAGTAGATTCATATTGCTTTCGAGTATATCACACTACATTTCAGCGTTAAACTGACCCGAGGTGTGTAAGCAGATGGTGGTGTGATACTATGTGATGGTTATGAGACTACATACGAGAAAACTAGATAACGGTCTGACGCTACAAGTGGTAGAAATGCCCGGAACAAATGTCGTCACTGCTCTTATTCTCGCTGGCGCCGGATCACGATATGAAGACCTCTCGAATGCCGGGATCGCTCATTTTCTTGAGCATATGTTTTTCAAAGGCGGTGAAAAGTATAAAACCCCAAAGGAAGTGAGCGAAGCGATTGACGAGGTTGGTGGCGAATTCAACGCGTTTACCGCAAAGGAAGTCGCTGGGTATTATGTTAAGGCGAGTAAGGAGCATCAAAAAACCGCGCTCTCAGTCTTAAGTGACATGCTTCTTAATGCGCGGTTTCCAGAAGAAGAAATAGAGAAAGAACGCGGGGTTATCCTTGAAGAGATGGCGATGTATCTCGATATGCCAATCTACCAAGTCGCTTGGGACTTTGAGCGAGTTCTCTTTGGTGATCAGCCGCTTGGCCGTGACGAGATTGGCACCCGGGAGGTGATCACGTCAGTGAAGCGGGAGGACTTTCTTTCATTTCGTAATGGACTCTATGTCCCTGAAAATATCGTAATCACACTCGCTGGGGCAGTTACACAAAAAGATCTCGACGAATTAGAGAGATATTTCCATTTCAATGACACAACACAAACAAAACACGAGCCCCCTTTTGACCATGAACTCGCAACAGAAAAATACGCCATCCGAGAAAAACAAACCGAGCAGTATCATATAAACTTTGGCGTCCGTGCGGTCCCCAGAGGCGATGAGCGGTTCCCGACCCTTAAGGTGCTCGCCACAATCCTTGGTGGCAATATGTCATCGCGTATGTTCCAGACAATCCGTGAAGAGAAAGGTCTTTGCTACTCAATACACACCCAGGCCGAGGGGTTCACCGACACCGGACTTCTTACCACGCGCGCCGGTGTGCGTCTTGACCAAGTGCTTCCTGCTGCTCGTGCCATTCGTGAAGAGTATAATCGTATTGCCAAAGACGGCATAAGTACCGCTGAGCTGAAGAAAGCCCGGTCATACATAAACGGGAAACTTGACCTCAAAACAGAAGATACCGAGGAAGTTGCGCTCCATTTTGCACAAAAGAGACTTCTCGACAAAGAAGACGGTTCGTTTGAGCAATTAAAAGAGAGCGTGGCGGCGGTTACCACTGAAGATGTTCATATGCTTGCGAAGGAACTCCTCAAGCCGGAGCATTACCACTTTGCCGGAATCGGTCCAAGGATTGACGAAGAAAAGCTCCGCGAAATACTCTCGTAACCACCCTCCTATCGGAGTGTTATCAATATTGCGCCACCTGTCATAAGGAGTGCGCCAATGACCGCCTTCCAGCCGAATCCTTCACCGAGGAAAAGTGCAGCAAGGATCACCACGAAGACAATGCTCATACGGTCGATTGCTACGACGCCGCTTGCCGTCCCTGTCTTAAGTGCGAGAAAGTAAAAGAGCCACGAAAGCGCACCCGCAATACCTGCGAGGAATATTAAGAGCCATTCTTTTCCACCAAAGCTTGTGAGTGAGAATCCGTCGAATTTTTTTAAAAAGAAACTCACAATGATAAGGAACCCCGCCATGATGATCGCGCGCACGGTTGTTGCGAGCGTCGAATCAATGTCCTTAAGCCCCATCTTTGCAAAGATTGCGACAAGTGCCGCGGTAATAGCCGAGATAAATGCGTAAATAGCCCACATAGTAGATTTCATTATACACCACTGCTACACTTGAGATAATATGACAGGGTCTGAAAACGTGCATGTGCCAGACGAGTGGAAAAGGCTTATTGCTCACGAGTTTGATAAGCCATATTTTACAGAGCTTGCCGAGAAGGTGCGCGAGGAGTATCTTGCGCGCTCGGTCTTCCCTCCTCCTCAGCAAGTCTTTCGCGCGTTTGAGCTCTGCGAACCGCAAGATGTCCGCGTCGTTATCCTCGGGCAAGACCCATACCACACACCGGGCGTTGCCGACGGCCTCGCGTTCTCGACTCACTCTGAGAACCGAGTGCCACCCTCGCTTCAAAATATATTTAAAGAAATCGAGTCTGAATACCACAAAGACTGCAACAAAGACCCGAATCTCACCCGCTGGGAGAAACAAGGAGTACTACTCCTCAATGCGTCGCTCTCTGTACGCAGTGGCGAGGCAAACTCACACGCAGAGTACGGCTGGCATACATTTACCGACGCGGTTATCTCGGCACTCTCTGAGAACTACGAGCACATTGTCTTCTTGCTCTGGGGTGCATTTGCCGGGCAAAAGCAGTGGCTTATCGATGGCACGAAGCATCTCGTCCTCACCTCGCCACACCCCTCCCCCCTCTCCGCACACCGTGGATTCTTTGGCAACAACCACTTTACCCTCTCCAACGAATACTTAAAGAAGTACGGCCGCGGCAAAATCGACTGGTGCTCGTAACTCTTAAATGGCTTTTTCTGCTTTCAGTTTTTCATATTTCTGTTCCTTGCCGCGGTTGTATTCGCCCACTGAGCCATCTGACTTGATAACACGATGACAGGGAATGTTAGGGTCATAGTTTGCCTTCATAATACTCCCCACCTTGCGATACGCGCGGGGTGAGCCGGCACGGAAAGCGACTTCTTTGTACGAGAGCGTCTCCCCTTTTGGAATATTTCGAACGATGTCTAGTACTCTCTTTGTAAACATAACTTTCTAAAACAGTGAATCGGTTTTGACGTCTTCGCTCGTGTCATTGGGCTCCTTTGCCTTTCTTACTGTAATAGGCTTTTCTTCAGTCTTCTTTGCGCCAACCTGCCCCGTGTGCACTTTCAAGAGCTTTTTACCGGCAACTTCGCGGTATGGGCAGTAATCACATTCTTTTCCGATTGCGGGAATTGTATTGCTCTCAAGACACGCCTTAATCTCGCGGAGTACCGGCTCAATCCACGTGTCCTTGCCGGTGTATGGAAGGAGCTTGATCTCAAACTCGAGCTTCCCGTCAAATTGATCGACGTCGGTGCGTCCGTTCACGTAGACAAAATAGCCGGTGTCGGAGACTTTGAAACCATTTTGCCTGAAAAGCCACTGATACACTTCCATCTGCCGTTTGTAACCATCCTGCCATTCTGCATCGAGATTCACGTCACCATTCTTGCTCGTTGCTTTGTAGTCGACAATGATAAGTTCTCCGTCTGGCGAGACCCACACGTCATCAATTGCTCCAGAAACTGTAAGTCCGGTTGGCTCGTGGAGAAACTCAGCGCCTTTGAAGTTGTCGCGCCAAAGATCGATGTCTTTGTGCTGGAATGGCACTGCGTCAATCCCGTACTCTTCCATGAATGGGTGTGGGGTCTTGTTCTTGCGGTGAATATCAAACTCTTTCTTTAAGAGTGTGTCGACTGCGATGTTGAGGTTGAGTGGGTATCCGGGTGGACGCTTCGTACCAAGCTTGTTATCAAGCCAAAAGCAGCGAGGACACTCCATAAAGAGGTCTATCTTCGAGCGAGAAAGACGCCACTTCCTACCGCCGTAATTCCAGTCAGCTCCTCGGTCCGGATTATAAAATGCTCCCATAGTTGCTCTTAGTATAGCACAAAGAAAAAAGGGCTCGTCAGAATTGACGAGCCCTTTTGGTGTCTAAACTCGTGGTTCTCCTTTTTGTTGCTCGCGCTCAAGGCGTACACGTCGGTGCGTATCAGCGATACGACCAAACCACTCCTCAAGATTCCAGAGGAGCGAGAAGATGAGAACAGTGATGATTGTCGTGAAGATCGCAACCGCATAGAGCTCATAGGCGACCGCAAGACCGATACCCGCCGCGACCCAGAGCCCGGCGGCCGTGGTAAGCCCTTGGAGCTTGTTGTCATGGAAAATGATAAGTCCGGTGCCAAGGAAACCGATACCAGTGATGATCCCCGCAGCAACACGCATTGGGTCGAAAGTAACGAGCCCAAGATACTGCGAAGTTACCTGGACTGAGATAACTGCAAAGAGACATGCTGCGAGCGAAACAAGCGCGTACGTGCGCATACCTGCACGTTTGTTCGCAAAGACTGAGCGCTCAGTCCCTAAAAGCACACCAAGAACGACCGCAAGAAGGATCTTCCCGAAGATGATAAAGGTTGAGCTAAAGAATATCGGCTCCATGTGTCAGATATTACTGAACAATAAAAGTACTGAGAACTGGTTGGTTCCCGTCCTGAAGGAATGGAAAATCCTCATCAAGGTTAAACTCGCGGTCGCCGTTGTCTCGATAGAGTACTGCACGATACAGAGTCCCCGGCTCTGTCGCACGCAAAAGATCAACAACTCCACTGTGTTCACCAGCATCAAACCGGGCAGCACCAAGCGCATTACCGATCTCGCTCGCGGTTCCTTCATGAATCACCACCCACCCATCTTCCGAAAGTATCGCTGTATCAATGAACACCTGTGTGCCGGGGCGTTGGTCTGGAACCACTATCGCTTTATTATCAATATTCGCGCCAGAGAAGATGTTCTCTGGAGGTGTGTCTAGATCATCGAGAGCTTGTTCTCCCTCAACGTCAACCATTGATGTAGTTGGAGCAAGAGCCTCTTGAGTCGCCACCCACATCCATGACACAAAGACACCGACAAACGCCCCTGCAATGAATGTAAAGACGAGCTTCTGGTTCTCTTTTGATGGTAAGAATTGCATACGCAGATATCTACTTATATGTTCCATTCTACACTTTCTCGCAGGACTGACACAAGGTTGACGCCTCCTCAAGGAGTACGGGTATTTTTTTCTCTGAGATACCGTATCTGACCAACTCGCCCGAGTGTTCTTTTATGTCACGACACAAGACAAGGTTGTGCTCAAGCAAGATTCGCTTCTCCCTGCTTGAGATAGACGGGAGGCAAGTTACCGGATGGAGACCGGCACCAATGATCCTCGCGTGCAGATTGCCATCTTTATGCGGATAACTCCATGATATCATCGAGAGTCCGGCACATGTTCCGTAACGCTCGGCGTTACTTGTAAACTTCGTATTGGTGATAAGCACCCCTTCACTAATCGTCACATCCAGCTTCTTATCGTAGACACCAACAAGGTCATCGAATCGCGCTTTTACGTAAAGAGCAGCTTTAAGGTCGGTCTTAATCCCCAGGCGATTGTGAAATTTTATTTCCGCGGCAATGGTCTTGTTGTCTGAAGTGGCAAGCATATCAGTCTCGTGTGATACACAGCGACCTTCAAGAATATCGTTGTTACTCACACGATATCCTTCTGCTTGATACAACTCACCGATGAATGCCTCAAATGGGAAACCACTTGGCCCGAGTGCGAAGACTGCTCTTTTCAACGAATACCTCGCCGTTACTGTGCACGCCTCTTTTTTACGGAGCAAAGAATGAGCTTTCTTGTAAATCTGTGTCGTGCTCATCCTCGACTCAAGCATACCGAGCACCTCAGCGACGATCTCCTCAACATGCTCGTCACTCGCGCCGGCGCGCCGAAGCGAGCGCCGAAGCTTGCCGCTCTGAAACGGCTCCATGCTCCCGTCAGTCTTCTTGATGAGTACTTCTTTCTCCATTGTTTTTAGTCTACCAAGAGATCACACCACCACCAACACACTCTTCCTTGTCGTATATGACAAGCGACTGACCACGCGCAAGTCCGTTCTGCGGTTCCCTGAAATTCACGGTGTCTCCTTTCACCGTGCATGGGTATAACTCTCCGCGATGCCTGAAGCGTGCTGTGTATTCCCTTCCTGCCTCCGGCGCACCGGCGACCCAATGACTATTCTCAAGCACTACATCCTTTTTATTAAATTGTGGGTCGTTTGGATTGTGCGAGACCACGAGTATATTGTCGAGGATACGCTTTTCAACCACATAGTACGGCTTACGCTCAGTATCTGCTTCCGTTATCTCGAAGCCGTGTCGTTGCCCAATGGTATAAATCAACGCACCATGATGTCTACCCACAACCGTGCCGTCCTGTGTAATCACCTCACCAGGTTTTGTATCGATATAATGTGAGAGAAATTCCTCCATATCGACTGGGCCAAGGAAACAAATGCCTTGACTATCTTTCTTCTCAGCAGTCGAGAGTCCGAACTTCTTTGCAAGTTTGCGTACTTCCGGTTTTGTATATTCACCAATAGGAAAACGTACGTGTTTGAGTTCGTCTTGTGAGAGTGTCCAGAGGAAATACGATTGATCTTTCTCTTTATCGACTCCCTGAAGGAGTCGATAGGAGCCACCCCGTTCATCGACACGCGCATAGTGTCCGGTTGCGATAAAGTCAGCTCCTCTTTCTCGCGCAAAATTAAGAAAACTCCCAAACTTCACGTGTTTATTACACATCACGTCCGGGTTTGGTGTCCGTCCTCTGCGGTATTCTTGAATTAAATACTCAGCAACAAATTCTTTGTATTCAGCTTCCGCGTCGAAGGTACAGAAAGGTATACCAAGCCGTACGCACACCCGCATCGCGTCCATTCGCTCACGCTCCCAATTGCACGGTAAGAAATCTGGGTGCCATACCTTAATGAACACACCAACCACATCATATCCGGCTTTCTTGAGAAGGGCAGCAGACACCGAAGAGTCTACACCCCCAGAGACACCGACAAATACTCGCCCTTTTCCTTTCTTCATGCCCCTACTCTATCACAGATACCTCTACGGTAAGTAACGCTCTTTCTTGGATTTATGTTCTTCAAAAGTCTCACTAAAATGAGTTGTTCCGTCTTCATCGGCAAGGTAGTAGAGGTAATTAGTCTCTGCTGGAGTTACTGCTGCGCGAAGTGAATCAAGCCCCGGGTTTGCAATTGGTGTCGGTGGGAACCCTGTGTTCGTGTAAGTGTTGTATGGTGAGTCAATCGCAAGGTCCGAGAGAGAGAGCTCGGCTGTCCCCTTTCCTAATAGGTAGACAAATGAAGCGTCAACTTGCAGTGCCATCCCGATTTTAATACGGTTCCAGAGAGCGCTCGCGATCTTTCGCTTTGTCTCAAGGTCATCCCCCTCAAGCTCGATGATTGATGCCATGGTAACTACCTCATCCAGTGGTTTGCCAAACATCTCTATCTCCTCAGTAAGGATGGCAATACGCCGATTGAAATTCTCTCTCATTGTGCGATATACATCTTGCTCACTAATGTTCGGCAAGAAGTGATACGTGTCGGGGAAGAGATACCCCTCGTCAGCCTGTGCGTATGCGAGAAACAGATCTGCGTCGAAGGTGTCAAGAGACCCGCTAAGTTGTTCGGCAACCAAGGTTGCCGACGCTCCTTCGGGTATGCGGACGACAATCGGTTCAAGGCCGAACTGCCCGAGTGCAATTCGGTACGCAACCCGAAAGACTCCTTCAGGCCTCTCGAAAAAATAGTCTCCGGCATGCGCTCGTTTTTCGCCACCAAGCAGAATCACCGTACTCCTAAAGAGGAGTGGAGAACGTATGACATCACGCTCTTTTAACTGCTGTGCGATCCCTTCAAGGGTTGTACCGCGCTCAATGGTCACAATGTGTCCCGAAGGAAAATTGCGTGGCGCAGTAATCAGCCCTACATAGACAATCAACACACAAAGAAGGACCAAGGATGTTGCTGTGCGCCGAGCAGATGTCCCAAACAAGAAACCACCACACCAAGAGATGACGTTGAGAGAAGATCTTTGAAATTGTGAAAATGCACGCATGTCTAACCGGGAAGATTTGGTGGCGCCTCTCCTTTCGTGGATGAGATTCGCTCAAGGGTCGGAGCCTGAACAACTGAACCGGGGAAATGGAAGATCGTTGCAATTTCCTCAGTATTAAATACAAACCAGGGTGTCTTATATGGCTCATGGAACCACGAGCGTCGACGGTACGCATCAATAATCCATTTGCGGTAATTCTCCTGCTTCTTCCCAAAAATATCCTGCCACGGGTAGCCAAACTCAGTGAACCAACGTGTTGGTGCAATACCGTTTCGATCACTCGCGTTCAGTTGTTTAAGTGATGATGTCAGAGCTGCGATGTTCGATGGGTTGAACGCGTCCTTCTTTGCGATGTAGATACCCCGCATACCCGCATCAAACCCCAGTTTTGAAACACTCCGTTCAAGCGCCTTGATCTTGTCAGTCTGCCCCGGTGTTGGGTTGGGGAATCCGGGGAAATCTCCGGAGGTTTCAGGGCGCGATTCCTCTCGAATCTTTTCTATTTCTTCTTTAGCCTCATCTTTCCAGCTCGTGGTCTCAACAAAAAACACACCTTTCTTATATTTTCGGTCTTCACGGAGTTTGTCTTTATTCATTCGTATCATGAGCTGAAACCAAATCTGCTCATCCGGCCCGATATGACTCAAGAACTCGAAGAATCCTGCCATCGGATCGATCTTATATTCCTCCTTTGGATCCTTATCAAGACCGTAATCAATGTACGTCTTGATCGGATACGCGTCCTTGCCGGTAAGTTTGAAATCACACCCCCATAGACCATACCGATCAGGATGATAACCAAGTTTTTGTGCGTAATCCTCAACTTCGTGTACCTCAACCATTGGATATTGTCCGTAGATCTGCGCCTCAACTACATCTCTGAGAAATGCACGTGTCCAAATAAAGAAGTGGATTCGTCCACCAAGTGAGGCGATCTCAAGCGAATACCAGGGGCGCACCCTACCCTCAATGTAGCGGTTGATGAATGTACCCTCACCCATCCCAATATGAAGGTTGGTGAGCAAGGTCTCCATTGCTTGAGGAGAACGCACCACTTCACGTGGCAATTTGATCTCAAGAAGCACGTGCTTCTGGGAGCTAATAAACTTAGCACGAATATATTCAAGCCAAATCTTCCAAAATGTAACACTGAGTATAATCGGCACCCAGATCGGCGCAGAGAGAAGAAGCAAGCGAGCCGCAGGAGTGAAGGTCATCTCTGCGGGGGTCCAGTAGTAGACAATACCAAGTAAGACAAAAAAAGAGGCGATCACCAGACCGATTGTTGGGATACCAAAATCCTCGAGTATCTTAAAAGGATTGAAACTCATTACTGTAAATCATACCGCAAAAGAGCTGCCTAGAGAACAGCTCTTTGTGGGTTTCGAGGGATTATTTGAACACACTTAGACAAGTGCATATCGCCCATCCTCATCCTTCGTAAATATTGAGGAATCCTGGAGATTTACCAAGACGGTATTGTCTTTTACGTATCGCTCTTTGCGGATACGGTCAAGGATATCTTCTTTGGTGAGTGGTCCATCCTTCTCGAGGATTGCGCGAAGCACGTCTTTTACTACACCACTAGTGTAGCCCCACTCAGAGAGCACATAAAGACCGCGACCAACAAGCACGAACCGCTTGTCCTTGATGAGTTCATTGTGGCAGGTTGCTACGTGTGCCTTTTTGTTAAAGAGTTCTGAGATAGCCTCAGCAACCTCAGTGAAGTGCATCGGTGAACCATGATGTTTGATGGCAAGATACGCAAAATCACGAACACCCTTTGCGCGGACATTCGGCGAAGATGCAAGACCCCACTCACCAAGTGGATTCTTTGCGATAGTCTTCGAGAGTGAGAGCCAACGTTTGAGAATTTCTTCTTGTCGGTATTGCTCGTTAAGGCCTTTAAGTTTTTCCAAGAAATTCGCGATAAGCTGAGATTCGGGAATGAGATCATCGTCTGAAATATTGGTGTAGAGATCCTTAAGTGCTGTGTGTACCTGGTCAGCCAGATCTTTATCAACAAACCAACGAGGTGCGAACTCCGCATCTTCCTTTTTATTATTGAATGTGGTCCCAATCACAAGGAGAAAGTGGAGATGGTTTTGAGTAGCTTTTTCTTTTGAGATCTGCGCAAGAAGTTCATCCTCCGCAACGACACCACCAAGTGCATCAATCAACATTTCAAGTTCTTTGAATGCTGATTCTGATTTTTCAAACACATCTGACCTTTGAATATTCTGGAGCGCGTGATTCTCGATCTGGCGAACGCGCTCTCGAGTGATACCGTACTGCTCACCGATTGATTCGAGTGTCATCTTCTTCGTGCTCTTTCCAAGACCGTATCGACGTATCAAAATATCCCTCGCGCGCTCAGGAAGCGTCGCGAGTAGTTTTTGTGTTACCTGTTTTGGCTTAAATGTGATTTTTGCCATATATCCACCCGTGTATTACTGATATTGCTATGTGAGGAATAGTGTATCCTAATTTTTATCATTTGTCTAGTCTTGCGTCAAGAGTCCTCAAATAACTAAGTTTATCAACTTATCTTTGACATAGACGACCTTCTTTAATTCTCCCTCCCCAAGCCAGCGTGCGAACGCTTTGTCTGCTCGCACCTGATTGAGAACATCTGCTTCAAGAGCTCCAGTAGCGACTTCAGCCACTCCACGTGTCTTCCCGTTTATCTGTACCACCACTGAAGCTATATCAGAGACCAGTTTCTCCTGGTCATACTGCGGCCAAGATTCGAGATGTATTGAGTCTTTCTCACCAAGTTGATGCCAGAGCTCTTCAGTAACATGGGGTGCAAACGGCGCAAAGAGTACGAGAAGTGTCTTGTATTGATCTTCAGTAAGTCCTTCTTCTTCAGCACAGTTCGCACAAATCATCATCTGCGAAATTGCAGTATTGAAATTAAATGTGGCAATATCAGACCCCACCTTCTGGATCGTCTTATGGAAGACAGTCTCAGGAACTGATCCGGTACCGATCTTTTCCTTGAGCTTCCATATGCGTTCAATGAACCGACGTGAGCCGATCGTGTTGTCGGTACTCCACGCGATCGAGTTGCCAAACGGCCCCATAAACATCTCATATACACGAAGCGTGTCAGCACCAACTCTCTCGACGATGTCGTCCGGGTTGATCACATTCCCCCATCGCTTGCTCATCTTCCTCCCATCTTCGGCCTGGATCAGACCGACAGTGTAGAGACGCTTGAATGGCTCTTTGGTTGAGACAACTCCAATGTCGTAGAGAAACTTGTGCCAAAAGCGAGCATAAATAAGGTGCCGTGTTGCATGTTCAACCCCTCCAACATAGACATCGACCTGCCCCCAGTACTTCTCCACGCCTTTCTCTACGAGTGCATGGTCATTGTGCGGGTCCATAAACCTCAAGTAATACCAAGAGGACCCCGCCCACTGCGGCATTGTGTTGGTCTCGCGCGTTCCCGCGCCACCACACGATGGACAGGTTGTATTCACCCACCCTTCAATATTTGCAAGTGGCGACTCCCCTGTGCCGGTTGGCTCATAGTGCTCAACATCGGGAAGAAGCACCGGAAGATCTTCTTCAGGAACCGGGACCGCACCACACGTCTCACAATGAATAATCGGGATCGGCTCCCCCCAGTATCGCTGTCGCGAGAAGACCCAGTCTTGAAGTCGATACGTAACCGTCATCTCACCACCAACCTTTTTGGTGATTGCTTCTTTTGCCTCCTCTGAGTTCATGCCAGAAAAATCACCTGAATCAACAAGCACACCATGACCGGAGTACATCTCAACCCCGGCAAGTTGCCGCTGCCATTCACCAATCTCTGCATGTGTCATGTTCTCGTAGTTGAGCATCGATTCGTTGAGCCATATTATTTCGTGTTGTTCTTGCTCGGTCTCATCTATGGGAACGCGATCTTCGCTCATAAGTTCAAACACGACCGCAGAAGTGTATGCAATTCGATTCTCGTCTTTATGGGCCGCAAAATACTCCGCGCGCGCGCGATTTGGAAGCACCTTTACAAGCTTGAGGTTCGTGAACCCGGTCTCCTCGGCAACCTCGCGCCGCGCAGCATCCTCAACACTCTCTCCCTCCTCAACCCCGCCCATCGGGAAAGTGATCCAATCAAACTTCTTCCATTTCAACGCAAGGTACTTCTCTTCTTTTGGGTAATACACGATTGCATGCACATTTTGACGCTCCTTTGATTCCTTCCCGTTAACGGGCGGATTTCTGTGGTCAATGATGTTTGGTATGACCACCTCTCGTATCGGCAAACGAAACTTCTTCGCGAATTCAAAGTCACGTTCATCGTGCGAAGGAACCGCCATGATCGCACCTGTACCATATCCGGCAAGTACGTAATCGGCTATAAAAACAGGCACCTCTTCACCGTTTGCCGGATTGGTCGCCACAATACCCTCCAGTTTGACCCCGGTCTTCTCCTTTGTTGCGTCGAGTCGATCAAGTTCAGACTTCTTACCGGATACTTCGACATATCGAAGTATCTCTTCCTGGTTTTTTATTCCTGAGCCCTTGTCCTCGAGAAGTTTCGCAACAAGAGCGTGTTCCGGCGCAAGTACCACATATGTTGCACCAAAGAGTGTGTCAGGGCGTGTTGTAAAAACATCTACAGACTCTCCTCCGCTAATACTAAAAGTAATCCGTGCGCCCCGACTCCGCCCGATCCAATTGCGCTGAAGCTCCTTAACCGACTCCGACCACTCGGGAAGCAGCTCGAGGTCATCGAGCATACGATCGGCATAATCAGTTATCTTAAGCACCCACTGCCTAATCGGCTTTTTCTCAATCTCGCTCCCACAACGCTCGCACGCTCCGTCTTCAAGATCTTCGTTCGCGAGACCTGTCAAACACGAAGGGCACCAGTTGATCGGTTCGTACGATTCATATGCGAGACCCTTCTCATGTAATTTTAAGAAGATCCACTGTGTCCATTTGTAATAGTCGGGGTCAGTGGTATTGATTTCTCTATCCCAATCATAATTGAATCCAATATTGCTGAGCTGCTCTCTAAAGCGCGCCACGTTCTTCTCTACCGCAACACGAGGGTGGACTCTGTTCTTCAGAGCATACTGCTCGGCAGGCAAACCAAACGCGTCCCACCCCATTGGGTGAAGCGTGTTGCATCCGGACATACGCTTAAAACGAGAGTACACGTCAGTTGCGATATATCCTTTTGGATGACCAACATGAAGTCCTTCCCCCGACGGGTATGGGAACATATCAAGAACGTAGCATTTCTCTTTCTTTGAATCTTCTCCGGTGTGATACAGACCGTCTTCAGCCCACTTCTTCTGCCACTTCTTCTCTATCCCTGTATGGTCGTACTCTCTCATGGGTTAACGCTAGCGCAACTCTTTAATAAGAGGAAATTTGTCTGGATCAATGGTGCGCATAAAGCACTCCTCACCAATTCCGTGCTTCCAATACTCGTCACCTCGATCGTACATAAGACCAATATGAACCACTGAATACTCAGACGACTCAACATAATCTCTACTCTCAGTCTTGAAGTTTGCACAGAGCGAGAAAGTGAGTTCGTCACCGGGTATATATCCATACGCATCCTTGGTCTCCGGGTCAGTCGGAATGACAAAACCGGTAAGTGGATCCTCAAGTTCACTTAGAGACTCAGGCAAACGTTCTTTTTGCTGATAGAAATTCACGATCTGCCACTGGACCGAATTGAGGTCCCTTACACGCTCCTGATCAAAGCGCATAAGACGCTGTGTCTGTGGTGAGCCCATGATAAAGAATCCAGAAACAATTACTCCGAGCACACAGAGCGATACAAAAGCCCCAACGTTTTTTGAGAGACTTTCATTGTGCTCCCACACTCCCTTGAGGTCATTCCAGTAGTAGAGGAAAGTACCGCCAATCACCACAATGATTGAAAGTATTTTAAGAAGGAATCCTATCGTTAGCTCTTCACCACCGAGATAGGTATTGATGAGCACAATAAGGTCGACAACAATCGTCGCCCCGGCCACAAAGAGCGTGAAGTAGAGCAACCATCTACGCACCCAGAGTTCCTTTTTCTCGGGGTTTTTGCGCATGTCGTTGTTGAGGGTCCGTGTGAAGTAGAGGTAAAGCGGAAAGATGATAATAAGAGATGCAATCGCAAAGCGAATGACGCCAGAGTACGGATCAACATAGGTATCAAGCTTATCCTCAAATAACCTATCGATATACTGGAAGATGAGCGTGAGTAAACTCACCGCACTTATATAAAGCGTGACGATAGCTCCCACCCAGAGAAAGAAATCTTTTGGCGTCACTTTGGCTTGTGTCTCATTCATGATGATCAAATATTATTATCCGGTAAAGATATTCCCAATCGTACAACAAAAACACCACTCCGTAAATCACTCTCCGAACAGATGAAGAGAAAGAATATCCATATTCTGAAGAGACTGTTAAATGCGAAACTCAATCACATCGCCATCCTCGACAATATACTGCTTCCCTTCAGTACCTACCCAGCCTTTCTCACGAGCTGACGCATAGGATCCGGCTTCTATAAGTTTGTTGTATGCCACCACATCAGCACGAATGAACTTATCGCGAAAATCGGTGTGAATAGCCGCACCCGCCTCCGGTGCTGAGCTGTCACGCTTCACTGTCCAGGCTCGCGTTTCGTCTTCGCCGGTGGTGAAGAACGTGACAAGGTCAAGTAGTGTGTAGCTCGCACGAATAAAGTTCGAGATACCATCCTCAACCACACCAAACTCTCGCAAGAACTCAGCCCGATCATCCTCTGAGACATCCTTGAGCTCTTGCTCGATACCAGCGTCCACCACAACATATTGCGCACCCGAGCGCTCGACAAAGTCCACCAGACACCGCCATCTTTCATTATTTTCCTCATCAATATTAAGCGCGTTCGCTTTTTTGTTGAGAACATAGAGTATCGGCTTCATGGTGAGTAAGTGAAGCCCCTTCACTACCTCAGCTTCTTTTTCATCAAGCTCAGCCTGTCGTGCCAACTCTCCCGCCTCGAGTGTTTGTGCAATCTTTCTAAGTGTCCCTTGCTCAAAGAGCGCGCTCTTCTCGCCGCGCTTCGATTCACGCTCAACAGACTCCAGTCGTTTCCCGACTGTCTGCATATCAGCAAGGATAAGCTCAAGGTTAATGACCTCAATATCGTCAACCGGCTCGATACCGCCGTGCACGTGGGTAATATCGGCGTCTTCAAAGAGACGCACGACATGCGCAATCGCGTCCACTTCGCGGATATTCGAGAGGAACTTATTGCCAAGCCCCTCACCGGCAGCGGCCCCCCTCACAAGACCTGCAATATCGACAAATTCAATCGCGGTTGGAATGGTCTTTTTTGAGTGTGAGAGTTCGGTAAGACGATTAAGGCGCTGGTCAGGCACCGCGACAACACCAACCGACGGGTCGATGGTGCAAAAAGGGAAATTCTCCGCCGGCACTGAGCGCTTAGTGAGTGCATTAAACAATGTTGACTTGCCCACATTTGGCAAGCCAACGATACCAATAGAGAGTGACATATATTTGAATCGAAAATTATGGGAGCAACTATACCACCCAAACGCGCTTATGAGAAACCCCGCCTGGGGTGGGGTGAGAGTAGCTTAGCGTACCCTCTCACCAAGTCGGCGGACTTCTTCTTTCCATACATCCATCCTCTCATCAGATGCATGTTCGCATGGACCAATGGTTGAGATACGGACTGGTGCGACTCCCGCAAATCCTAGAATGCCGCGTGCAATCTCATTGGTGTAGTCGCCGAATTGTACTCGCAAGAAGAGTGGTCGCGTACCGCTCGTGATGATCACGCGAGCACTCTTGCCTTTAAGCATCCGAACCACCGTGTTTGTGCGCTTCCCTTCTGCGTCTTTCTTAAAATTGAAAGCAAACCCGGGAAGCCACATCCGGTCAAACATACCTTTGAGGATCGCGGGCATGGTACACCACCAGTTCGGATAGAGGATCACAATATGATCCGCCCACGTAAAATCCTCCTGCACTTTAATAAGATCTGGCTCAAGCTCCTGAATCTCTTTATACCCTTTGTGAAGTATCGGGTCGAATGACATCTCGCCGATGTTTGTACGTCGAACCTCATGCCCCGCTTCGCGCGCACCGTCTTCGTAGGCGCTTGCAAGCATACCTGAAATAGAATCCAAGTCCGAGTTTCCAACAAGTATAAATATTTTTTTCTTTTCCATATCGACTATTTTTTTAGATACCACTTTTTAATACTTTCGAGAATCGCCGCCACAACAAATACGGCAATACCGTATCCTATCATGACCTCCCCAAAGGAATATGAGAGGTCCCGCCAAGTCCCCAGAAGCGTCGCTGCCCACCACGACGTGAACGAGAGCGACGCCCCTAACCACATTGGAACCCATCGTTTTGAAATAAGAACCGCGTTTATAATGATTACTGCGGTCATCACCTCCTTTGCCCATAATTTTGCACTGTGAAGTGGCCACGTGTGACCTTCCACAGAGACCAGCCACCATACCATGGCGATCCCCGAGAATATGATCAACACCAAACCAACTCGCAATGTGCGATAGTTGGCGTGCATCATGCGCCGTTCGCTTGCATCAACATCGCCGTCTTTGAGGGCCATAAGGTAGAAAACCTCGGCAAGGGTCGCTCCGCCAACACCAAGGATGACCCCTGCGATATGAAGAAAGACTAAGATGTTATAGATATCCATGCTTTAACTTATTTCTTCATTATCTCTTGAAGTTCACTCTGATGCGCTTGCATAACCTCCATAGTGGCGGTCATCTGATCCTTCCCTTCTTTCATCTTTGCTTGGACCTCAACTCCGACTTTCTGGAAGAACTCGGGGTTCTTTTCAATAGCTGCAAATATCTGTTCCTGCTGTTCTTCAGGGACATCTTTCATCTTCGACTTCAATAGTCGCTTCATGATCATATTCTTAAACATATGAGAGGTAGTATATCAAATTATCCGAAACGCCGCAGGTGGTGAGTGTAACTAATCGCCACTCTGTTTGATCTGGTGCATGACCATAGCGCGGAGTGTTCGGCCACTATAATAGAGCGCAAAGAGGAAGACGATAGCTAAGAGTTGTCGAATGAGCGAGAGGAGCCCTTCGTCGTATCCATACCTGATAACCGCGGCGTACTCAAAGAGCACTACCGCTACCGCCGAGATAACAAGATCAACAAAGACGGTCCATCGTTGAAAGGGATTAACGATGGCCCCGCCAAGCGCGAGGAGGACCACAAACACCGTCAGGAAGCTGGTTCCAACCGGAAGGAGATTCTTATAAAACGGCAACGTTGCAAGAATGATGACGCCACCAACAAGGAAGAGAATCCGTACCACATCACCATGATAGTGTGGGACCTGTTCTTCTCCTGACTGTATTGAATATTCTATTGGGTCTTGCATATACCTTTAGTATCCCATATGTGCATAATATAACTAGCACTAACTGTTTAAAACAAGTTCGGGGTCAAATATATCCCCTTCTTGCAATTTATTGTACTTTTCATGCCCACAGAGCGTACATCGGTGGAGTATGCGGTACTCGCTGTGATGCGGCTCAAGTGCGACAGGGCGCATCATGCCGCCACACTCATTTGCGCGGTCTCCCGGCTCATTGTCGACATGTTTGCTCCAGAGACACTCCGGACAGTGGTTGGTATAGCCACTTCCGGGCACCTCGTACCCGCAACGCTCGCATATGAAATCTTCTTCAACTCGTTTAAACATGCCGCAAGAATACCATGTTTTAAATAAAAATTAACGCCTCATTCGAAGTGAGGCGTTAAAAAGAAAACCCCAGTGCATAAGCACTGGGGTTGTTATTTACTCGAAAGAACAGGAATTTTCTCTTACCGAGTGTCGGTCCGCAAAAGCTTGGTCACCCTCCGGATGATTTCACGAAAAGTGTTGTCGCGGCGGTCGTTGATGACGAAGGTGAAAAGACCCTCGTCTTTGATTTCGCCGGTCTCCTGGTTGGCGCCGAGGTCGGCATCAATCTGTCGGACTTCGTAGCGATCCGCGACAACCACACGGCCATTCGGAAGAATCAGACCGACGTAGTTGCCATCCATCGCCGAGCATTCTTTGCTCTCCACTTTGACGAGGAGGCGGTTCGCGTTCTCGAGGTACTTCACCACCTCGTATCTCACTTCCGCATCCTCACAGTTCATGAGAGAGAGATTGCCGGTCCATGTGGTACCAACAAGCTTTTCGCCGACCTTCTTCGAAAGTGGTTTCAGGTCGATCTTTGGCTGCATCGCCTCGGGCGGTGGCTCGGCAAAGCCAGTTTGGCTGCCGGTCGCGGCACACGCCGAGAGCGAGACAATGAGGCCGAACGCCCCAACGAGCATCTTGATATTCATCGAGTGTTCTCCTTTCCTGAATACTCTAATCTAAGCAGATTCTACAGTATTATTCATTTACTGTCAATAGCCTCTAAAGAAAAACGCCACTCGAGGAGAGAACTCCTGGAGTGGCGTTGCTTTGGGTTGGATTCCTTGCCCGGATTCACGTATTACTGTTGGGCTCGAGTTTCGCAACCACTTGAGGAACGTTGCCTTGCTCAAGATACGCCTGGGCTTCGGCAGCTTCGGCCTGTGTCTTCTGCTGATCAGCGAGACACGGACGTCCGGCGGCTCTGAGAGCGGCCGCATTCTCGGGAATCTGGCAGAGTCGCTCGAGAGCGGCTTCCTTCTGTCCGAGAGAACGGAGTTCTCGAGAGTCGAGGCGCGCTTCGCACCCCTCGTCTTTCCAGGTCGTCCCGAAGGACGCACCGATTGCAACGGCACCATTCCCGAAGGATGCGCCGCCACTGGTCGAGCCGTGACAGGTGTTTGCGTACGAGGTCGTAAGACCCGGCGCAACCGCGTCAGGAGCATTGACCACCTTGGTGTTCGAGGTTGAACCCTCGAAGTTCTGGTAGATCGATTGCCCCTGCTGACTGACAGCGCCCGAGCCGCTAACGGCTTGCGCCGCGGCTTCAGCCGAAGTGTCGCCAGCAAAAGCCGGTCCCACCGAGACGAACGCCGCCATAGCGAGTGACGCGAGCATGAGAAGATATTTTTTCATGGCTCACTTCTCCTTTCGAGGGTGTAGAGGAGGGGTGAGAGGAATCTCTCACCCCTTTGGTCATCGACCAGGTCTAGTGACCGTGACCGTGACCGTGGCTGTGACCGGACCAGTCGCCGTAGTCGAAATCGGAAGCGAACGATTCGCCCCAGAAATCGGAACCGGCGCCGGCTTCGGCGTTGCCGGAGGTACGCGCATACGAGTCGCTCATGCCAGACGAAGCACCCGAGGCAGACATGTCACAGCCGCAACCGTCCACGCTGGCACGGGTCGAAACGCTCGCCGCCGTACCGGCGTATCCACTGGCATTGCCAGGGCCGGCAACAGCGAAGGAACCACCCGCGACACCGCTGATAGCGGAGGCGCCATTGGCGAACCCGCCGCTGTAATCGTTGTGATTGCCGCCGCCCGCGAAGGACGGAGCCGAGATGCTGAGGGCGACCAGAGCAAAGACCGCAACGGCGGCCAAGAAGGTTTTCTTGATCTGCATGTGAAATTCCTCTTTCGTTTGTGAAAAGAACGTTCTGCCTCACTTGAGACAAAACCACACCAAAGTGGTGCGGCTCGTAGTATTTAACTCTAAAAAGATGTTTTTGTAAATATTTACATGTATCCATATATATGGTGTAATATTATCCTTAAAATGCCGGCTAATTGCCCGGAAATAGGTTTATTATAAGCCAAAATAAACACCAACCCGGGTTGGTGTTTATTTTCTACATATTTCTACTAAACATTGCCTGTGGTTATCTTCAAAGGATCAGTATGAGAATCCCGGGTAGTTAAAACCGTATCCCCACCTCCATGATGTGGGCATAAACAACCCACCGAACGCCCGGACTCCAAGATACATGATATCCCCCACAAAAGGTGCACGTTTGTTTACCCTCTCTCGCAATAAATCGTCTGCTTGTTTCCTTTCTTCGGCACTTCCTCCTCTCCAGTATTCAATATCATGCTCGATACAGATATCTGTCAGATCTTCACCCCAGATGCTATTTGGCCAGAGGCTGCACCCGTCGGTCGTGAACACGTATGGAGGTGGCACCTCAATACTTGAGTAGACCTCTTTGCGCAACTCTCCAATATCCTGAGGTTCAAAACTTTGATCATCGTGGATTACGATTATCAGCAAGACCAGTATGGCGAGTACGAGTATGTTTCTTTTCTTCATATGTATAGGTAGTATACAAAAAAGTTGCGGTAATGAGGAATCAATAGCATTTTGATTCAGATATGGACACAACCAAAACAAAAAACCCCGCTTCATGCGGAGTTCCGTCGTTTGATCCCTGTCTATTAGTCCACAAAATACAAAACACCTCACGAGATTGTGAGGTGTTTTGTATTTTGTGGACCTGACAGGAATCGAACCTGCGACCTCTTGAGTGCAAAACAAGTGCTCTAGCCAACTGAGCTACAGGCCCATCTAAGTACCGAAGTATTATACCCTACTTTCCTTCTACCGCAAGATTGATCGTGTGTTCAACAAACTCAGAAAAAGAACACCCCACTTCAGAAAGTGCGCGGTTGACGAGGGATTCTTCCCGTAGGTCGGGCTGAGTATTCGCCTCAAGAAAATAGATACCACGCGGAGTACATATGAAGTCTGAACGAGAATACTGACCAAGCCCTAATGCATCGTGCACTAATCGTGTTGCCTCACGAACACGCAGTTTCTCCTCCGCCGAGAGGCCTCCCGGGCAATGTGCGCGATAGAGACCGCTGTGTTTTGCCTCGGTATCAAGATATGGCCTCTCTCCTTCTAACTCAATTTCAATCGGCAAAAGCGTGTAGTGATCTTCACCTCGAAAATTTTTAATTACACCACTAGTAACCTCTTTCCCACGAACATATTCTTCGATCATTATCTCTCCCAGAGATTCAAATGTGTATTCGAGAGCCTGTTCGAGTTCATAAAAAGAACCGACAAAGACGATGCCTCGTGATGATCCACCACGAACAGGTTTAATAAGAAGCGGAAATGGGAAGGTGCGGAATATCTCGAGTGCGCACGAACGAAGATCAGAATTGTGTTCGACTAAACGAGTCATGGGTGTGCGTACACCGAGTCGAGAGACGATTTCCTTGGCGCGCAATTTACTCATCGCAAGCGCTGAAGGGAGAGCTCCAGAGCCGGTGTACGGCACACCGAAGGTGTCGAGAAGTTTTTGTACCACCCCGTCTTCACCGTACTCACCATGGAGCGCATTAAAGACCACGTCAACCTGTTTTAGTGCGCGTTCCGGCGACACCTCAAACCCACGCATATGCCACACACCGTTACGGGAAATGTAGATATCGTGCGTGGTGTATTTCTCCTTTGAGAGATGTTGTAACACACGCCCGCCCGTCTTCAGCGACATATCATAGTCGCTCGATTGCCCACCGCGAAGAACCCCTACCCGTAATTTTGACATACTAAAAGTATATCACGCTCCCACCAGAGCATTAATACCTCTAGAGTCCGCTACGAAGTTTCCTATGATACAAAACTGAAAATCGATGTGCTTCGGCGTTAGCAAGGACGATATCCCGCTCATACTCCTTCATGTAGTCCTTATCGCCAACAAACCCCTTTGGACGGTGATGTTCGTCCTTTACCACCCCAACAACCGGTATTGCATATCCGTATTCAGCAAGAACTTTCTTTGCAATGTTCACTTGCGCAGCACCGCCATCCACAACAATCAGTTTCGGGTAGCGCCACTCACTGTGCCCGAGTCGGCGCGAGAGAACTTCGCGAAGTGCAGCAACGTCATTGTTGGCGTCTCTCGACACTTTGAACTTTCGAAACTCACCTTTCTGCGCTTCCCCGTCTACAATCACAGTCATAACACCCGTTACCTGCTTGCCTGACGTGTGCGCCACGTCATATGCCTCAATGCGGAATGCCTCGGCACGCACCGGCTGATACTCCTCCTTAACGAGCGATACATCCTGAATATGTGTGAGTGCAAAAAGCTGTCGCCTGACCTCTGTCGCCTCTTCAAAACGCTCTTCCTTGGCAAACTGTTTCATCTCGCGTTCAAGCTGTTTGATGAGCTGCTTCTTCTTACCCTCGAAGAAAAGCTTAAGATGTCGCACGGTGCGCGCGTACCCTTTCTTATCAAGCTTCTCGCCCGCTCGCCCCGGGTAGACACCGATTGACTGATTGAAACGCACCGACTTTTCTTGGGCTCTAGTGAGCGTGTCGGTAATTGGAAACTTTGTATCAAAGAATGGAAAGATCTTGCGGATGATTTTAATAGCTTCCTTGAACTGACCCCCTTTTGGGTAGGGACCATAGATTGCTTTTACTCCGACCTGTCCAACTTTGAAAGTTGGCAGATCCTTCCCGCGCACTGAAAGCACGCGCGGAAACATTTCGTTTGTGATGACCACATAGTTAAAACTCTTATCGTCCTTCTCCCTCGAGTTGTAAATTGGCTGATGTTTCTTAATCAAATTCGCCTCAAGTATGAGCGCGTCGAGTACCGAATCAGTTTCCTCCCAGGTAATATCCTTTGCTTCATCGACCATACGTGCAATAAGTGGACTGCGTACGGTTGCGATATCGGAGGCAAAATAACTGCGCACACGGTCGCGCAGACTAGTTGCCTTACCGATGTAAAGTATCTCTTTTTTGGTGCCACGAAAGATGTACACACCAGGTGTATCTGGTAAGTCATTCTTTTTTAAATCTTTTACCTGCATGTATAAATAAGTCGCCGCGGTCATGAGACCGCGGCGGACGAAGGGTCTCTATTCCCCCTCTTCAGCAATGAGCTGGTATGTCCGCATAACAAAATACGGCAACTGTGCGAGCCTACGTGCACACGCCAACTCCCGATTAATACAACAACTTACTTCTTTGTGCGGACGGGACTTAGACTCCGGCCCATACTGTGAGTGGTACGACGCTAGAAAGACCCCCTTTATGGTTATTACACCAAAATGCTTCTTGAGCATTTTAAGCACCTCTTCTTGCGAAAAGGTAATGTTGTTAAACGTTTGTTTCTGGTCAAACATGACAGACCCCCCCTAAATCCTGATTCCAGAAAGATGAGAGCATTCTAAAGTCTTAGATTACCACTACTCACAAAAAAGTCCAACCACTCTTTATTTCTTAAGTACGTGCTTTAAATACTTTCCCGTATACGATTCTTTTGATTGTGCCACTTCCTCGGGAGTTCCTTTTGCAACCACCTTACCACCACCAACACCGCCTTCGGGCCCAATATCGATAACATAATCGGCACTCTTGATGATATCCATGCTGTGCTCAATTAAGATAACCGTATTCCCTTTATTTACGAGTTCCTGGAGAATCTCAATAAGCTTCTTCACATCCTCATAGTGAAGTCCGATTGTTGGCTCGTCGAGCAGGTAAATTGTTTTTTGTGTATGCGGGCGGTAGAGCTCACTTGAGATTTTTACACGCTGCGCTTCACCCCCTGAGAGAGTGGTTGCTGACTGTCCAAGCTCAAGGTAGCCAAGCCCGACGTCATTCAGTGTTTTGAGTCGATCGTAGATAGCCGGGATATCGTTAAAGAATTCAAGCGCCTCTTCAATTGTCATCTGGAGCACCTCGTAGATGTTCTTGTGTTTATATTTCACCTCGAGCGTCTCTTTGGTGAAGCGCTTGCCACCACAAACATCGCACGATACATGCACTGTCGGGAGGAAGTGCATCTCCACTGCAATCGTGCCGTTCCCCTGACATGCTTCGCAACGCCCACCTTTTACGTTGAATGAGAATCGCCCTGCTTTCCAACCACGTGCACGCGCTTCATTTGTTGCGGCGAAGAGGTCGCGGATATGGGTAAACGCACCAGTGTATGTCGCTGGGTTTGAGCGCGGTGTACGCCCGATCGGCGACTGGTCGATAAGGATTGAACGTCCGAGATACTCGGTACCGTCAAACTTCGAACAGTTATATACCTGAGCTGAGCGATACTTTCGATCAAACCGTGCACGGAGGTTTTTGTAGAGAATCTCATAGAGAAAACTCGACTTACCTGAACCGGAAACACCCGTCACGACCGAGAGTCGCCCAAGTGGTACATCCACGTTCATGTTTTTAATATTAAAGATGTTGCCACCGCGCACGATGAGCTTTCCTTTCTCTCCATCACGGCGACTGGAAGGCACTTCAATCACCCTCTCTCCACGCAGATACTCAAGCGTGACTGACTCCGACTTGTTGGTTTTTGCTGTGAGAAGCTCATCAAGCCACCCGGATACAACGATCTCTCCACCATGAACCCCTGCCCCCGGACCGATATCAACAATATAATCCGCCGCATAGATTGTATCTTCATCATGCTCAACAACAACAATCGTGTTGCCCAAGTCGCGCAAGTTAAGCAATGTCTTGATAAGGCGGTCGTTATCACGCTGGTGAAGCCCAATCGTCGGCTCATCAAGCACATAGAGCGCACCGACGAGACCGGAGCCGAGTTGGCTCGCGAGGCGGATGCGCTGCGCTTCTCCACCAGAGAGTGTATTTGCCCGACGATCAAGCGAGAGATACTCAATGCCCACGTCAATCATAAACTGCAACCGACTCAAAATCTCTTTGATAATCACATTTGAGATCTCCTGATCTTTCTTGGTCAGCTTGAGGGTCCCCAAAAACTCATATGCATCCGCTATCGAGAGTGCAGTAAAGTCAACGATGTTCTTGCCGCTCTTTGGGTCGCCACCAAGATAGACACGGAGTGCTTCTGGGCGCAGGCGTGCGCCCTGACACAAATCACACACCTCACTTCCAAAGAAATACTTGGTGCCGAGCCCATTACACTCTGAGCACGCGCCATATGGTGAGTTGAATGAGAAAAGTCGCGGTTCAACCTCAGGAAATGAGCTCCCATCCTCCGGACAGATGAACTTTGCTGAGAGTGTGCGCATCTCTCCATCGGGGCTTTCAATCTTGATCAAGCCATCGCTCTCCTCAAGGGCGCGCTCAACAGCCTCAGAAAGCCGCTCGAGTGCGCTCTTCTTGTCATCAGTAAACTCGCTCACATAGATCTCATCAACAAGCACATCAATATCGTGCTTCTTGGTCTTCTTGAGTTCTATGCGCTCGCGCAGTCTCTTGAGCGATCCGTCGATGAGCACGCGCTCGTAGCCCTTACCAAGAAGATCATAGAGGAGTTGGTAGTATTCCCCCTTCCGCCCCACCACAAGTGGTGAGTAAATACGAAGTTTCAGATCAGAATATTCCGCCCCGAGCACTTTCTTGCTTCCTTTTTTAATGTCAGTCTTTTTGATTGTTGAGAGAATCACCTGTACCACTTCTTCGTGTGAAAGTCTCTTGATTTCGACATCGTGGTGCAGACAGTATGGCTTGCCGATTCGTGCGTAGAGGATACGCAGATAGTCGTAGATCTCGGTAATGGTCGCGACAGTTGAGCGCGGATTGTTCGAGCGACTCTTCTGATCAATTGAGATAGCGGGAGAAAGCCCGGTAATCTCCTCAACATCCGGCTTCTGCATCTGACGAAGGAACTGTCGCGCATACGAAGAGAGTGACTCAACGTATTTGCGCTGCCCTTCAGCAAAGATCGTATCGAATGCGAGCGATGATTTACCCGAGCCGGAGACTCCGGTAAAGACCACCATTTTATCGCGCGGCATCTCAATATCCACGTTCTTTAGGTTGTGTGTCTTGGCACCTCGAACACAGATTTTGTGGGTGCCTATAACGTCTTTATTCTTCTTTTTTGAGTTGTTTTCTGTCATACCACACGGAAAGCCCCAACGCTTGCGCGCATAGGGGTATATAGAGTGAGTATATCAGGAAGATAGAATTATGAAAGCAAAATAAAAACCACCTTACTACCATATATGGTAGTAAGGTGGTTTTTTATTTTTGTCTAATCTTTTCTTTTTCCCCTTCTCCTTGAATTCTTTACCTTTTTAACTTTTACCGGATCTGGAAAAAGGAGAAAGTGTAGCGGGTACTTCTTCTTAAGAGCAGTGAGTCCAAAAGGATTCATAGCAACCGCACGTCCCTTTTCGCGCTTTGCATCTTCTTCGTAAAGTGCCTGTATTGCCTCTTCATAGCCCGGCATCTGATCACGAAGCCACCTATCAACACGACTTATTGTTCCATAGCCAACCTTTAGCTCAATCGCTATCTCATCATATGTCCAATCTTGTAATAATAATCTTGCGATCCAAATACGCCGTCCGAGCATAATGCGTTCACTCTCAGTCAATAGGTCGCGCAAAAAACGTCTCATTGAATCTCGTCCACGCACTCCCGACGTTGCTGTATAGAGCATGTCGAGCGTCTGCATGCGTTCAAAATCAGAGAGGTCGTTAGAGCGTTTCTTCATATACAACCAATACTACCATATATGGTAGTATTGGTTGTTTTTTTGTGCACTTGTTTTACTTAAGCTTTATCCTCTACCTGATTGCTTTATTGTTCATCACCGAACACTACCATATATGGTAGTGTTCGGTGATGTGTGTTGGGTGATGTGTGTTGGGTGTTATGCGTTGTATGTGTTAGATGTTATGTGTTGCGTATTATGTATTAGATATTGAATGTTGAGTGTTAGAGGTGATGGTTATTTGCTTCTGCTTTCGAGTATGTAGATCTCATCGCGGATGATTGCAGCTGTCTCAAAATCGAGTTCTTTGACCGCTTTTTCCATTTGCCTGCGTTTCTCCTTAATGAACTTCTCTGGATTCTTCTTGTAGAGCTCTTTATCAATCGTAAGTAGCGTACTGACTGACTTCTGGTGCTCCGTACGCAACTGCTCAGTGATGTCCTTGATTTGCTTCTTAATGGTCTGTGGTGTGATACCGTGCTCTTTATTGTACGCGAGCTGCCTCTCGCGGCGGCGGTTGGTCTCTCCAATCGCTCGCTCCATAGAGCCGGTCATCTCGTCTGCGTAGAGAATCACTTGCCCGAGAACATTGCGCGCTGCGCGACCAATGGTCTGGATGAGCGAGGTCTCTGAGCGAAGAAATCCTTCTTTATCAGCATCGAGAATACCGACCAGTTCCACTTCGGGAAGATCAAGTCCTTCGCGAAGCAGGTTCACCCCAACAAGCACATCGAACTCCCCTTTACGGAATTGAGTAAGTATCTCGATACGCTCGATGGTTTTTACATCGCTGTGAATGTATGTTGCTTTAATATCCTTGTCTTTCAAGAATTCACTGAGGTCTTCCGCCATCTTCTTAGTCAGCGTTGTTACTAAAACACGCCCGCCTCTCTTTACCGTCTTTTCTGTCTCCGCGATAAAGTCTTGGATTTGTCCTTTGTATGCACCCTTCTCCACAATTGGTTTTACCTCAATCTCCGGATCAACAAGTCCGGTCGGGCGGATGACCAACTCGACTGGTTTGCCTGAACACTCAATCTCATATACACCTGGGGTTGCAGAAGTGTAAAGACTTTCACCGACCCGCCTCTCAAATTCCTCGAAGTTGAGCGGGCGGTTGTCCTTTGCTGATGGTAAGCGAAAACCATATGCAACAAGGTTCTGTTTGCGTGCCTGGTCGCCTGCGTACATTCCACCAATCTGCGGGATGGTCACGTGTGATTCATCGATCACTGTGAGGAAATCCGGCGTACCATCCTTTTTATGAGGGAAATAGTCAAGCAACGTGTACGGCGGCTCACCTTCCTTACGGCGATCAAAGTGCCGCGAATAATTCTCGATACCGTTGCAGTATCCAATCTCACGAATAAGTGCAAGGTCTTGTTGAGTACGTCGTTTGAGGCGTTCTGCTTCAAGCGCCTTCCCTTCTCGCTCAAACTTCTTGAGTTGCGAAGCAAGCTCCTTTTTAATGTCTGCGATTGCCTGCGCGCGTTCGTGCTCGGGCGTGACGTAGTGCTTCGCCGGAAATATGAAAAGATTCTCTCTCTCCTCAAGTATTTGCCGCGATAGCGCGTCAATGACCGTGATGCCGGTCACTCCTTCCGGGGTCATGGTGATACGATAAATAACACGCTCACCCGTTGGCATGATCTCGATATAGTTCCCAAGTGCACGAAAGGTGCCGGGGGTAAGGTCGGCGTTGGTGCGCTCGAAATAAATATCAACGAGTTTACGTATGAAGTCAGCCCGCGAGAGCTTCTCGCCAACAGCCACATTAAGATGCACTTTTTTATACTCCTCGGGGGAACCAAGTCCATAAATACACGAAACCGATGCAACAATGATGACATCATTGCGAGTGAGGAGCGCTTGAGTTGATGCGTGACGTAGACGATCAATTTCTTCGTTGATCTGTGCTTCTTTCTCAATATAAGTATCAGAAGTCGGCACGTATGCCTCCGGCTGGTAGTAGTCGTAATACGACACGAAGTAATGTACCGCATTCTCGGGGAAGAACTCTCGATACTCTTGCGCAAGCTGCGCGGCGAGGGTCTTGTTGTGCGCGATGACCAAGGTCGGCTTTTGCACCTCTTCAATAACACTCGCAACCACGAAGGTCTTCCCCGAGCCGGTCACTCCTAAAAGCGTCTGGTGTCGTTCGCCTCTCTTTACACCCTCTGTAAGTGTCTTGATCGCACCCGGCTGATCTCCGGCGGGTTTATATGGGGAGTGGAGTTTAAACTTCTTCATATGTTATCGAAGAGCATATCAGAGAGGGGCTATGCTTGCCACCCGCGCTCTCGTTACTCACCACTGCATCACCCAAGATATCTCCCCAAAAATTCTTCTCTGAATCTGTCAAATCTATCATCTAGGATTGACTGACGAATATCTTTCACCAGCGTAACAATGAAATAAAGGTTGTGGATGGACGCAAGCGTCGCACCGAGCATCTCTTTAGAGCGGAAGAGGTGCGCCAGGTACGCACGCGTATAGTGGTTTGATGTATAACTTGGTGTATCAGGATCAATGAGAGAGAAGTCGGTTCGGTATTTGCTGTTGAGTATATTAATAAGCCCGTCTTTAGTGTAGAGCATGCCATTGCGTGCGATACGTGTTGGTGCTACACAGTCAAATGTATCGATACCGTGCTCAATACCTACAAAGAGATCTGCCGGCTCACCAATACCCAGGAGGTGTCGCGGTTTCTCCTCCGGTAGAATGCTGTTCACTGCCGGTAAGATCTCCTTAAAATCTTCTTTAGTGTATGAGCCACCAATGCCAAACCCAGCAAAGTCCATCTTGGCAAGCGTCTGTGCGCTCTCTTTGCGCAGATCTTCAAATGCACCACCTTGGACAATCCCAAAAAGCCCCTGCGCTGCATCTCCTCCCTGTGCCTTATGGTGCAGAAGACTGCGCTCCGCCCACCGGTGTGTGCGCTCCATTGCTTCACGCTGATATTCTTTTGTTGTTGTCGGCGATGGACACTCGTCAAACGCAAACATAATATCTGCGCCGATCGCGTGCTGTATCTCCATCGAACGCTCGGGAGTGAAGCGGTGGCTGCTTCCGTCAATATATGACTGAAACGACACACCGTCTTCATCAATCTTCACCATGGTCTCGCGTGTTTCGGTCCGCACATCCTCAATGGCAGCTGCATTAGTTGGACCAAACTTACTCAACCCTCGACCAAGTCCCGCACCGAGTGAAAACACCTGAAATCCACCCGAGTCAGTGAATGACGGACCCTGCCAATTCATGAATCCATGTAATCCGCCGGCCTCCTTAAGGATCTCCTCACCAGGCTCAAGGTAGAGGTGGTACGTGTTAGCAAGCACCGCCTGTGCGCCCACATCTGCAAGCAGCTGCTCCGGAGTAAGCGCTTTCACTGTTGCTTTCGTGCCCACAACAACGAACGCAGGGGTCTCAATGTGGCCATGTGGCGTCTTAATGACTCCCGCTCGCCCAAGGCGCCCCGGGAGCCTCTTGTCGATACGAAAAGAGATTGCTGACATTGATGAATGTTGTTTTTCGTGGGGAAGCTACAATGCAACGCCGCAAGAAGATCTAAGCGCGTGAATCGCGAGTAAAAAACCGAGAGTAAAGATAACCGCCCCAATAAAGCACTTTGAACGAAGTGGCTTACCCTCAAGCTCGGAAGAATGTCTTAAGAGCGAGAAGACGAATTGCACCCATGCATATGTCCCACCAAGCGCCAACACTGCGGCAAGAGCAAGGAGCGTCTGTTCAATACTCATATCTACTGACTTTTTACATCAATGAGCTCAACCTCAAAGAGGAGTGTGGAGTTTGCTGGGATTGAACCAATCGCACGCTCACCGTATGCGAGCTCTGCGGGGATGATAAGCTTTCGTTTGCCGCCGACTTTCATACCGGCAATTCCAAGATCCCACCCACGGATAACCTGCCCTGCTCCGAGCATAAAACTAAATGGCACACCCCGACTCACCGAGCTGTCAAACACAGTCCCGTCTTCAAGCGTTCCGGTGTAGTGGGCAACCACAATAGAGCCGGGTGTCGCCTCAGCCCCTTCACCAACAACAACATCTTCAATGATCAATCCTCCAGGGAGATTTTCTTCCATAGGCATGGTCGACCCGACACCCTGCGGCGCAGACCGAGAAATAAGTGCGTTAACAATACCAATAAAGAGTATGATTGCGACAGCTACCAGACCGACAGCTACCGCAACCTTCTCGTTTCGATTCATTTCTTGCATGGGTACATATATGGTGCGGTTAATAAGTACTTTCTATTATACGACAATACTCCACCAACACCATACCTACACACTGAACTAACAACCAAGTTCGTTCTCTATTGTGCAGGATGATCCGTCGCGCATCTGCGGCACTCCCGGCTCAGACCCTGAGATGACATAGTCAGAGACATCTGTTTCATCCCACTCGTGCTCATGATTCCAGAGTGTCCAGTGATATCTCCATTCGTTCCACCCGACACTGAGAAGCTGTACATATATACCGTGCTCCGCAAGCATATTGCCGATCTTTCGTCCGGTCATACACGGAATACTGTAGCAATAGACGATGATGTCCTTTTCTTGATCGAGTTCGCTGAAAGAATTTACAATACGCTCTACATCACCATATGCTGAAGTATACGGATCTTTGTACGCAGGTATGTTAATCGCACCGATGATGTGCTCGCGCTCATATTCCTCTTGAGAGCGCAAATCAACAAGAATAAAAGTATCGTCTCCTTTATCCATGTGTTTACGGAGACCATGTGGGCTCACATGCACTGCAACTTCGGCTGCATAAAAAGCCTTGATATGCGCGTCATCACTACTAATAAAACCGTTGCGAGAGACAATGGTCGCCGTAACCGCACTGACGACAACTGCCACAAGAACACTGATGGTAATAAGTTTGGTATCCATAGATCAAAGACTTACTGGTAAATTGTTACTATTAATAATTACTTACTATACCGCATGCACGTACGCTCAGCCATGTGTACACCACGCTTGACAATAGGCATATTTATGTGATACTGTAGACATAGAAAAACATTCCCATCCGAGCGATGGTAACCACAAAATTCGGCCAAGGAGGGCCCTGACTATGAAAAAATTGACCGCGGCTTTTGCCGTTCTCTTTCTCACTGGACTTTTCGTTATTGACGCAACACCGGCGTCTGCCGGTGTTGACATGGCAGTCGAAAAGCAAGATGGTGGGGTACTTCGAGTCGAAGTGACCCGGAGCGCGTGGGGTCCTTTCTGGGACCGCATCGACAGCGTTGTGTTCGAATGCACCCCTGGGTGCGCACCGGACGCGCAAACGTTCACACTGCCCGAAGACTTCTACGAACGTTCGTATATCGTCGGTGGTCGTGAAGTGCACGTCCTCCCCGATGGGAGTATGGTGCAGTTCTACGAAGTCGCCGGAGAAGAGGTTGATTCAGTTATCGACCATCTCTCCCGCATCGTTGCGATTCACTGCAACGATAACGGGTGTATTGGCATTGACCTTGGAGACGACGACCCAATTTACGCCAACAAGACGCGGATTGCGGCAGTCGCGATTGTTGTCGGTGTCCGTGTTGTGAAGCCCAAGTGGCTTCCCAAATGGATGACTGGACGCAGCTCCAATGGCTCCGGGTCTCAACCCCCGGTATCCAGCGTCATTCCCACGCCCGCACCGACGGGAATTCCTGGCGGGCTGAACTGACACAACATCCCCCGAGCGCACACGCGCTCGGGGTTTTTCTTTTTCCTTTCTTCAACTTTTAAACTCTCTCTAAGAACCCGACTGTTTAATGAGTATCATCCCGCCATAAAGTCCACCAAGGTCACTGAGTTCAGCCTTTTTTATCTCCGGTATCTCTGGGAATATCTTGAGAATCCCCTTGAGACACTCCTTAGTGTGATCAAGCGGTATTGCTGGGTCACCTACAATCATGGAGCCGCCGAGCACAATTGTCTTTGGAGACCAGAATACCGCAACATTATTAAGTCCATACGCAAGCCACTTTGCATATTCATCCCAAAATCCAAGATCGTCTATGTCATACGGTCTCTTTTTCATTCGCCGTTGTGTCGCCGCTCCGCCGATATAACTCTCGAGCGTACCGCTTTCACACTGCGAACAGAGTCCCTTCCCCGCATCAATAATCTGGTGTCCGGGCTCAAAACCAACTGAGGCCATGTCTATCTCTCCGTCAACAAAACGACAACCTCCGACACCGGTGCTTACTGTTAGGTATGCACTTATCCCTTCCATACCCCCCGCACCGAAGTGTATCTCCCCAAGCCCAACGAGCGCAGTGTCATTCGCTATTTTTACCGATACACCGAAATGCTCCGCGAGTCGCGTAGCGAGCGGTTTACCCACCCATCCTTTGAGATTTGGACCACCGAGAAGCATCCCGCGCCCCTGATCAACCGGTCCGGCGATTCCCCCGGCAATCCCTTCAATACTCTCTCCAGTTGCAAGAATTGAAATCTTATCAATAAGAACCCGTATCCCCTCTTCAAAATCCTCTGGAGTTTCTATGATAAGCGGGTCTCCCACAAACGCACTAAGATCGCGCGAGCCGGCAATGCGCATTTTAGTGCCACCAATGTCGAAAAGGATGTACATATTTACTCGACGATAGGACTAATATCCTGACCAAATAATTCTGATGCGTGTTTTGTATACGCAACTAGACTCTCGATGAAGTATGGGGGGTGTGCTTCCTGAATTTTTCCAATGATAAAGTACCCAAGTGCGAGCATGCCTGCATATCCAAGTGTGTCGGAAAGCGGCACAACAACCCTCTCTTTCTTCTCGGGAAACAACTCGCTCCCTTCACCAAGATGAATAAAGAGTTCTTTCTCGTACGGCACGACAGTCTTTGCGTGCTTCACCTCCTCAGTGGTGAATACGCGCCCCGTAACACGCCCACCAAAAAGCTCATCGAACTTGGTCTGAAACATATACCGCAACTCTGCATATTCACCTGGGATAGTCATAAGGAACGCTTCATACTCTCCGATATCGCTTGGTAGAACACGCGCCACTTCTGAGAAGTATTCAAGATCACAGGGGCACATCTCACTTGAGCCAGCGAGTATCATCCCGAGGTATGTTGAAGTGTTGTAGGTGTACGGTTCACGATTTTTTGGAAAGAGTATCACGCGTGCCGGGTCAATATGTCGCGCCGCAGGCGCCTGTTGGTTGTTTGTGAGGATCCAGACCGGGATATCCGAGCCAGCAAACTCTTCCGCTATCGAAACTGCATGTTTTCCACCGGAGGAAGAGATAATGACCACGCTATCGCGATCAGGGTAAATCTTGAGCTTCTTTCGATAATCACTCTCTTCAGCAAAAATTGCGGCAGTGTCTCGAAAGATAATCTTGCCGACCGCACATGCGTTCGCACTTCCAATAACCAGCGGTCGTGCGCCAACAGAAGCGGTGTTAAATTCTTGCGGTGGCGTCTCTTTAAAAAGCTCAAGCGCGCCTAACACCGCAGTATCAAGATTAGGGAGAGAGTATATATCAAAAGAATTGAGAATTTCGCGGTACATAATTTAGAGAATGAAAAATATTACCATGACACCAAACACAACGAGAAGTACGATTTCCTGGGGCACATGTTTCATTATCTTGATTATACCCCAAAGATACGCAGAGGTTTATTCCTCTTTGTACAGTTCTTGCGCACGACGCCAAAAGTCATCATCCCCTTGCTCCTTAAGCCAGTACCACCACTCAGCACCCCAGAGGTACTGCGTATCAAAACCGGTCTTTCGCGCAAACGCGATGATATTCTCAAATTTCTCCAGATTCATACGCTCACGCTGGGTCTCAATTGGTGTCTCAACGATTGGCTGCAGGAGCCACGGCTCAGCCGAAAGTTCGATGAGTAGCGCTGTCTTAGGACCATACCAAAGACGTGCAAGGTTGTACTTAAGACGGTAGTACGCGGGCGGTAAAACAGACTTAAATGGTCCAACATTTTCATTCCAGAAATAGACATACACACTGGTCCCGAATACGTCGCTGTTCTTGTACGCCCCCGCCCATGTGCCAAGGTTGCCACTGTCAGTTAAGAGAATCGGACGCCCCGGATCAAGCTCTTTGACTAATGCAATCTCTTCTTTAAGAAATACTTCATCAAACTCTCCACAATATTCTTTTCCAAAGACGGTGAGATACGGCTCATTCTCGACTTGCCAGTAGAGAATATTCTCGTTGTCCTTGTAGCGGTTCACCACCGTCTTAATCATCTCTCGTATCTCCACTTTCTGCTCTTCCCAAGAGAGGTCGGATGCCCAACGCGGAGTATGGCACTCTGGCCAACGCGGAAGTCGCCGCCCGACACCAACCACCATATCAACCCCGCGCGCTGACGCCTCATTGACCTGGTAGTCAATCTCACTAAAGTCGTAGAAATCTTTTCCCGGCTCGATCAAATCCCAGTGAGCAGCAAGTCGAAGGTGTCGAACACCAAGATCTTCGATGATGGCGTCGTATGTTTCTCTCCAGTCAAGCCCCAACTCCTCCGCATAGAGTGTATTGAACGACATCCCATATGTGATCCGCTCTGGCACAGGGCGATACGACAACAAGGAGAGCAGCAGCACGACAGTTAGAGCGATTACTCCGAGAATGATAATTATTTTGTGCCATTTCTTCATAATAACCGGTGCCTAGAGGAAGAGAACAAAGAATCCGGCGGTAATAATACTGACCGATATGATCTTCTGCCAGACGTCATACCTCGAGCATCTCTCTCCACACGCCTGCGGCAAACTCTTACCGCTGATAACCGCAAACATAAGAAGAAAGACAAACTGCAGCCCACCAAGCGCCTGCACAATACTCACCTCTCCAAGTTCAATACTCTTAAGTATCATAATACTCGCAATCCCAGCAAGGAGTTTATTTCCCAATATAATCGCAATAGCATTCTTGCGCGGCACCTCAGCGGACATTGCTTTCTTCTTTGGGTGGATCTGTATCCACGGAAGGACAAACACCAGGAGCGCCGGGATGACAATACCAACACGCGACCAAAAGAACGCATTATCAAAGTGTGTATAACCAAAGAGCACCTTGAGACACACGAAATGTGTCGCAAAAAGCAATCCAGAGACAATCGCGACGAGAAGAGTCTGCGCTTTTAAAAAACGAAAGAGTGAGATGAGTAGCGTACCGATGACCAGAAGCGCGAACCCCCAAAGAAAATTATGAGTGAGAGAGAACTCTAAAAAATAAAAACTCAAGACAAATGACCCAATCGCGGAGAACGCACCAACAACCGGGATAACGTCTGAAGTGTCTGCATCACGGAGCGCGGTAAAGAGCGCAACCAGAGAACCAAAGAATGCAAACCCGGCAATGACCGAGAGAAGCAGTATTTCAATGTTGGGAAAACCAACGTTCTCAATCGAAGGAATGGAAACGCCATCAAGCGGTATCTCAACCCAACTAAAGAAAAAGACAAATATCGCGAACACCGAGAGAATGCTCACGTAAAACGCATATGTAATCGGTTTGTGTACCACACGCGCGGTCACAATATATTTATCAATAACCGCAACAATTGCGTTCAGAAATTGAGCAACGACGACGAGAAGGATCCAGACAGACATGGTGTAATAGGTTTTTATAATTCTAACACGTTCGACTCGCAGACCTTCTTATACACCTGTGCAGAAGGGCGGACTTTTCGCTCCTGAGTTTTAAAATCAACCGCCACAAGTCCAAAGCGCGGCCAGAAGCCCTTGTCCCACTCGAAATTATCAAGGAGCGACCAGTGCAGGTACCCGCGCACATCAACCCCTTCTTCAATCGCATGGTGTAGATGTTTGAGTGATTCGGTAATGAACCACTCGCGGTGAGAGTCATCCGCATCCGCAAGCCCATGCTCGGTCACGTAGATCGGGAGTTTATATTTCTCGTGCATCTCACGTGCCATCTGCGCAAGCGACTCCGGGTGGAGCTCCCAGCCCATATCGGAGATACGCTCATTGTGATCTTCATTAAACCCGTAATTGATGCGGTTACGGTGGTAATGATTGAGCGTGATGACATCTTGATACCCTTTGGTCTCATTGAGGAACCAATCATTCCACCACCGATCTGCGACCCACTTGAGTGCCTTGTTGATGAACCCTCCAGCACTCTCGAAGTAGATGTTGTGCTTCGCGACGCACACCTTTGCTTCAGGGTGGGATTCCTTGATAACTGTGTACGCTGCCTTGTGCGCTCGGATCAGGTTTCTAATGACCCGGCGGTATGCACTATAGCTTTTCTTCTGTGGAGGCCAGCATCCCTTAAGGTATGCATGACCAGCAACCACCTCGGGTTCATTGAGTGTGATCCAGAACACAACATCTGCACCAAGTGCCGCAACAACCTTTTCTGTATAACGAGTGAAATGTGACACAAACTCCCGTGACTCAAGACCTCCTTTCTTCTCAAGCCACAGCGGGATCGGCCAGTGCCAAAGAGTTACAAACGGCTCCATACCCCGCGCACGAAGTGCTGCGATGACAGTGCGGTAATGTTCTATTTCTTTTTCGTCAAACTTCCCTTCTTCCGGCTCTATACGCGACCACTCGATCGAGAAGCGGTGCGCATTGTGCCCGAGCGATTTCGCGATATCAAAATCTTTCTCAAAGCGGTTGTAATGGTCAGCTGCTCTACCCGAAATATAGTTTGCTTCTTCAAGCATTTCTGGGAAGCGTCCTCGATCACGCGATTCCCAACTCTTCCACACATCGGTGCCCACGCCAGCACTCTCGGCTAGCCGTTTTGCGTTTTCCTTCTCCCACTCACTCCAGTCGTTGTGAGTACCTCCTTCAACCTGGTGTGCAGAGGTTGACGCACCCCAGAAAAAACCTTTTGGAAATTCTCGTCTCATTGGTACTTAGTATAGCAGAAACGCCAACCCAAGGTTGGCGTTTATTGTGGCTTACAGAAGACTCCGTTTAGCCAATACCACATGGATGTGGCTTGCCTTATGACGTCCGAACACGACGTGCCGCAAGCATAAATACAGTGATTGCAGCAAAAAGCGTGAACGCCATAAGCGGGAAGGTAATGTAACCAAACTCAAAGAGGATGCGCTGTGAGCAGTCCCCGCCTGATACTGGGCAACCAACAAGATCGCGCTCACCTACCTGCAAGAGGTGCTGATAAAGCGCAACAACCGCACCGAAAACCGAGAGTCCTATGAGATAATCCGCCACCATAGCGACTTGTTCTCGTTTTACCAAAGCAATCCCTACAACAACTACCTGTGAATACAAGAAGACTCGTTGAAGCCAACACAAACTACACGGGACAAAACCAAAAACCTCAGAGTACACAAGTGTCATGACTGCCCCCAACAGAGAGAGGGCAAACACGATTAAAAGTCCGTACTTGCGTATAAGCCTCAGAACAGGGTGTTTCTTCTTAAAGAGAAAAAGGAGGAAGACGAAACATGCAGACATTTGAAGCGCGATAATACCTAAAGAGAGGATGAGATTAAGTTGTTCAACAAATGATGTCATATCAATGATTTCATTACTGCTGTGGCAACGTGCAGCCAGTCTCCTCAGCAAGTGTTGAGAATTCCACTTCCCCGGTCAGACGACTTCCATCAGGGAACTCCCACGTGGGATATCCCATGACTCCCGCATCTTTACAGATCTGAAGCTGTGCTTGTCCATTCGGGGTTGAGCACTCGATGTACGGTAAGAATTTTTCTGATGAACCAAAAACCTTCTTTTGGTTTTGACAATGCGGACACCAGAATGTTCCGTAGAATTTTGTACCGCTATCAGTAATACATTGAGCAAACTCGTCATACTGACCAGCAGCAGTGCCCTCATTGTAGTAATACCACCCAAAGAGCAACGCAATTACTACAAGTACCCCTATAATCATTCTATTATTCATAAGCTGAACTGGTTATCTCTTACCTCTCTATGGGGTGATACAAAGTGCCGGGTCAGCGCAATCCAACCCTCCAATAACACCATCAACGTCTGAGACAAGCGCTTCTTGTTCTGTCTGCTCAAGGACACCCTTGAGCACGTAGCTGGTGCAGGCATTGCTATTGCAAGCAGTACCAGAGAAGTCAGTCGCTTGATACATATATGTGTACACTCCGGTATTAAGCGGGTCTACTGGGAGCTTCTTTAGATAACCGCCGTTCACTACGGAGTCGAGACTACTACCAGCCGGGTAGAGTGCGTTGTTGTCAGAACTGTAGAGCTCGAGCGCATTCTTGATCTGTGCGAGATCATCGAAACGACGACTATCACGCCCCTTCTCCCGCGCATCAGTGAGCATGAAAAGTGCAATCGAGGTCATGATACCAATGATTGCAACAACGACTAAGAGTTCGAGAATAGTAAACCCAGAAATACGTTTGTTCATATGGATTATATTACCACAAATCTGTTAGATATGAAGTTGACGTGCTACGTTGTAAGCCATCCACCATCACCGTCCCGTTGAAGCACGCTTCTCCTTTGTCGGCTTCTTTTCCTTGCTCTTTTCCTTCTGGGCAAAGAATCTTCGTAAGATTGCCTCTTTTCGTGATTCAGGTACAAACCCAGACACAAAGATGAGCAGTAGGGCGCCGGCAAGTACAATCTCGAGCAGACTAAAGTCGTGAGCGCCAATTGTGAATATCCATATCTCTTCTTTAACCACCAATGCTGTTGTAGTTGGGTAGCTTCGTGCACCGCGCTCATCTTCAGCGCTCACCTCGAGTGTGTACACACCATTAGGAAGTGCTGTGTCGAGATTCACCATCCAATGTCCCTCGCCGGTACTCTCTACGGTCTTTGAGAAGACTTCAAACCCTTCTTCGGAGACCAGCCGAAGCGTGACGAGCGTGTGCGCCATTCCGTACCCCCATACAAATTCACCACCAGCAAGGTGCGCAACCTCAGGCTTAAAAACAATCCTCGGAGTTTGGATTGGTAAGACATCAATCTCCATTCGCTCTTCAATACTATTTCCGGCAACATCAAACATCTCAACACCAATCACATGACGGCCCGGATTAACCGATGGGAGAACAAGGCGAGATGTTTCGAGATGTCCTTCTCTTGATGAGACAGTTTCTATCTTCTCTCCATCAATATAAATATCTGCATGGGAGATTCCCGAGAGCGCGTCGTGTCCGTGAAGTGTTATCTCTGCAGTCGGATCCTCCTCAGAGTCTCTCTCAATTTCCACTTCGAGTACAGTCGGTGGCGTCGTGTCTATCGCGATGCGATGGTGTGCGACCGCACCCCAGCCCACATTGTTCTTAAATTGAACATGGACGTACCAGACACCTTCATCAAGTGCGCCGAAATCCTTTCCGGTTGAGAGCTGGCTGGTAGAGGTCTGCGGCACTCCATTCGGATTATGGTTTAAGGCGGTTGCGATCTTTGTTACGTCATTTGGTAGTTTCCACAACACAATTGTGTCTCCGGTGTAGTTATGCCACAGAGTCTGATCAGAATAGAGGTTCACCCGAAGCTCCGGTGCTTCGGGCGTTGCTTCTCCAGGCACTGGCGTATGAACAACCTCAACTGGTTGCTCTTGTCCTGCTACGGGCTGCCGCGCGGTCGTCACGGTCTGGGCACCAATCCCACAACTCTCGATACAGAGATTCTCGATATTAAAGAGCACGTTAGTCCCTTTTCCGTCGTTCGCGCTTACTACCCCGTCCTCTATTTGCACATCGGCATCCCCAACGCCCTTCACGAGGAAATGAAGTCTGAGTATCTGTAGCGAATTACCGGAGACACCACGCGGCGTACCCCCGGCAAACGTCATAACGCCTTCCTTATTTGAGTACTCCGGCTCTTTGAGCCAGAAGTTGAAGATTGAACCAGTGCGCTCCACACTCACCAGTTCAAGAATATCATTTGAGAAGGAAACTTTTGCCTCAGCGGCATTAATATAGATACTCCCGGTATCAACCACAAGATTCACCGATATCTTCCCTCCGGGACCGGTATCAAACTCGCCATTCTGCAACAAGCGTAACGTTGCGGCATGCGCCATTGACGTAATGGTAAAGAATAAGAAAACACTCAGGAGTCCTCCATAGATTATCTGTTTGTATCGATACTGTGTGGTCATAACTATATAAATGAACATTAGAGGATGTCGGGTATTGTGATGGATTGCAGGAAGAGACTAAAGTCAGTGATATCAGTCTTTCCATCGCCATTAAGGTCTACTGAAGCGTGGAGTGACTTATCTTGGGACTGGAAGCGGTATAGGAAGATACTCCAATCAGTTATATTTACCTCATTATCAGCGTTAAAATCAGTCCGAATACAACACGTGCTCACGCGGAATGATCTGGGTGTGGAGTAATTACTCTCCTGGGTGTCTGATATCTGCCTCGCGACAACAGAGTAACTCCCCGCTGCAAGATTGTCTGTCGATAGCGACACTTCATAGAATCCGGTTGACGTTGCTGCAGTTGTCTCAAGCACACCAACCCCAGCTACATCTAATAGTACCGTATTCCCACCTGCGGCATAACCGACGATATACACATCTTCGCCTTTGAGGGCCGCCGACTTCCTGAAGCCGACTGTCGGCGGGAAGAAGATGTCTTCAACTCTTAGCGTGTCAGTGAAGAGAAGGTCGGCAACAAAGGAGAGTGCTCCTGAGGTTCGTCCGTCAACGTCATATGCACGCAGCGTAAAGACATAGTCACTGCTCAAAAGTCCGACGTATGTATTTGAAAACGATCCATCGGGATTCATGACGATAGTCGTTTCTGGAGTATTCCGGTAAACATCTTCAATGAAACTCCTCCTGAGAACCTCAACGGTGCTTGATGGGTAGGCCTGACCGGAGAAATAGACCTGCGTAGCAGGACCACCACCAACGTCCGATGGGTCACCCGTGCCAGAAGGAACAACCACCTCGGTCTCATCGATATTGACTAAGTCTTGCTTCTCGGTGGTCCCATATAGACCGAACTTGGTTTCAACTTGCGTACTCGTAAGATCATCGGGGGTAATAGATAATTTTATACCGAATGTACTTCCTGCAGGGATGGTACCAAACAAGCCCGATAGGTCAGTAACCAAATATTTTATATTCATTGTCATTGGAAATGAGTACGTGTCAACCGTCGAGATAACCGCACCATTAGCAGGATTAACTTCAACGAGCTTAATGTATCCCGTCCCATTAGTATCTTTGATTTTCAGATAGATATCATTTCCTGAGGCCTGTCCAGTGACCACTGTATCAGCAGCATATCCACCATTATCAAGATACGACATGATCAGGTCTTGCTCTGCGGTACTAGATATTGTGTAGTTTACCCTGTCTCTTTTCGGTTTGTCGCCAGAACAACTTGCACTCGCACTCGGTATCAACTGAGTCACGACATAGCCGGTAAATGTTACTTGAGCAGCACCATCCGCGCACGCAGTATCAAGCGATCCGTCAGCTAAGACGTTTGGAAATTGGTAGGCAGTTGTTGTCGCTTGCGCATCGTACACATTAGGGTGCAGGAATAGAAGAACAACCAGACCGGCACACATGATTGCAGCTGGCAATATCTTTAGATTAAAATCAAATGAAGTATTGCTCATTTACCATAAAGTATATCAGAGGCGTGGTATCCATAACACGGAGTTATCCTGATGTTGCGCAAAGGTGTCTACGCACCAAAGTGAGTACACACGAATATACCAAAAAGAAGTCTGTCGGCAGGGACGCTACCACCAGAAACAAGAAGATGTAATCCGTTCTTAACAACGACTGCTTAGTGAATTTCATCAGGATGATACCAGGGGCGTATGCGCTCTTGCTTTACTCAGTGGTTACTCCGTCAAAGTGCTCTTCTTTCTCGTCTTCCTTTGTTCTCTGCACGACACCATCCTTGTGCTCGGGCGGTGAGTAGACTGTGTAGAGTTTAAGCTCCGTATCGCCCGTGTTGATGACGTTGTGCCAGGTGCCCGCAGGGATCACAACCGCAAAATCGGCACTCACCTCGTGTTCGTCCTCGTTGTTGAGTATCACTTTTGCACTCCCCTGCTCAAAGCGGATAAACTGATCGAGTTCATGAAGCTCGTTGCCGATCTCTTCTCCCGGCTGAAGATTCATCAACACAAGCTGACTGTTCTTGCCCGTGTAAAGCACTCGACGATAGTCGGTGTTCTCAAGTGTATCCTTTTCAATATTGGTGATATATCCTTTCATGTCTTTTTTGTATTACGCTAATACCTTTTTCTACAGTATACGATATTGCTCCACTCCGCACACCACATGCTATACTTTCGCCATATGATGAAAGGAGGCAGCGGCAAGACAGAAGCATACGACGTCATGGTCATTGGTGGTGGACCTTCGGGAATGATGTCCGCCGGACGCGCCGCGGAGCGCGGTAAACGCGTACTCCTTATCGAGAAGAACAGAAGACTCGGAGAAAAGCTCAACATCACCGGAGGCGGGCGCTGCAACATCACCAACGCCGAGTTTGATACGCGCACACTTCTTTCGCACTACGGCGATGCGGAGCAGCCACTCTACTCCCCCTTCTCACAATACGGCGTAGAGGACACGTTTGCTTTCTTCGAGTCGCGCGGGTTACCGCTCGTTGTCGAAGCACGCAAGCGCGCGTTCCCAAAGACACAAAACGCAAAAGATGTCACTGCGGTCATGGAGCGCTATGTCAGAGAAAGCAACGTCGATGTGCAAACCGAATCCACCGTGACAAAGATTACAATTGAAAACGCTCACACTGTTCGTGTAGACACGAGAGATAGATCCTTTATCGGCAAAAATATCATCATCGCGCTCGGCGGTGTCTCCCACCCCGAGACAGGTACGACAGGTGACGGATTCCGATTCTTGAAACAGCTTGGTCATACAGTGAGAGAACCGAGTCCCGACATTGTCCCCCTTCGTGTTGAAGAGACTTGGGTCACTAACCTCTCGGGGACGTCGCTTTCGTTTATGAAGATAACCTTCTACCTCGACAATGTCCAAAAATTCTCTTTGGAAGGGAAGATCCTCTTTACACACTTCGGCATCTCTGGACCACTCATCTTGAACGCCGCACGAAAGGTAAAAGAGCTCTTACGCGCAGGCGTGGTTACCGCAACTATTGATTGCTACCCAGACACCGACTTCGCACAACTTGAGCGACGCATTATTGCGCTCTTCGATCAGCACAAGAACAAAGACTTTAAGAATATCCTCGATGAGATTGTCCCGCATGGTACTGCAAAGTCGCTTGCAGATATCGCACCCTTTAAAGATATTATTGAGAAAAAAGTGCACAGCGTCACCAAAGAGGAACGCAGAGCACTTGTGCATGCACTCAAAGGGTTACCACTTACTATCTTGGGGCTTATGGGGTTTGAACGTGCGGTTGTTTCAGACGGCGGTGTACCACTCACCGAGATTGACACCAAGACAATGCAATCAAAACTCTACCCCAACCTCTACATAACCGGCGACATGCTCCACATCAACCGCCCGTCGGGTGGCTATTCGCTCCAGCTCTGCTGGACTACCGGATATGTCGCCGGCAATCGTGTATAGACCTGGCTCTTAAGATATGTTGGGCATTGGGTACCCAACAGTAACTTCTGGAGTGAGTGGACGACACCTGACGTCGTCCATATTTTCTTGCAGTGTGAACCTGTATACACTTGACATTTTGGCGATATTAGATATAATTATAATAGTAATTTCTTGTTCCCTTTCATCCTCAAGAGGAGGTTCCGATGGCAACAGTCATCTGTATGGATGGCCTCGCCGGCCATCCGGAAACAACGTTCAAGGGATTAAAAGACACCCTTGAGTCAGACGGGCACCATGTTGTCCTTGTTGATACGGCAACTGTTCGCACGCACGAAGATCGAGTGCAACTCGTTCTCGATGCATATCACGCGAACAAACCTCAAACCATCTTCCTTGTCGGCTTCTCTGCCGGAGGGAGTGCGGTCCGAATCGCCGCGGAGCGACTAGAGCGTGCCGGCGAAGATGTTGCCGGAGTTGTCCTCTTAGCACCGGCTATGCCAGCTTTTATCCCTTTCGCGACCAAAGAACTCGTGAAGGTTATGAAGGACCGGGTGGCCGACATCATCCTCGGAAGAACTTTTCTGCTCTCTGAGCGCGAGTATCAAACACTTGCTTCTCCAATTCATCAAGATAAGATGAATGAGATCGTGAAGTCCGGCAGAGAAGTCTCCGGCGTGGAAGCACGCCGATTGGCATTCTGCCCCCCTCGATTTGTCGGGTATTCGTATCCAACACTTCACATGTGGGGTTCTAAAGATCGATGGATCGCACCGCATGCGCAACACCGATTCGGAGCAAAGCTGAGGAAGAGATCTTCGGCTACCGTTACCTCATACGAGGTCTCTGAATCAGGACACTATGTCCTCGCTTCAGAGAAGCGAGGAGAAGTTGTGGAGGGTATCCAACGCTGGATATCGAGAATACCACAGTGATTCGAAGGATGACAGACAGCCGAGTATTGCTTATCTAGCAACACTCGGCTGTTTTTTATGATCTAATTCTTTTATATCTTTCGACTGTCATACGCCCAGTGAAGCAGCGCCTGGCGCTGCTTGGGGCGACACGAGAAGTCTCCCTTGCGGCAGTTCTTCGCCACTTGCGCCGCATGCCTTCGAAATGCCTTCCACCTCTTGATTTGCCGCGCATCGTCTTCGTGCCTTCGCCCCCTGTAGTAGCGGCAGTACCACTCTAGCCATCCACGAGGGTCATCCTTGTGTATCCACCCTTTCTTTCTCCAGACAGAGAGCGGCTGACTCGCATTCACACCAAAGAAGTTTATCTCCGGATCATGCACGTAACTTCCCTCCTTTTGGAACTTAGCTTTCGTAAACCAGTCCTTTGGAAACTCCTTGATGCAGTCACGCATATACACTCCACCAAAGACACCGAGTGCGAGCATCTGCTTCGGGGTGAGCTCCGGCTTGAAGTCTTTATCAAAATCCTTCCCCTCACGCGCCGTGAGCTCGTAGCGATATCCACGCTGCATCTTGTTATTCACGACAATCTTCTTGTACGACTTCATACAGAAAGTATACCAGGTAAAAGAAAAAGAGCTGCGATATATTCGCAGCTCTTTCAAGTAAACCTTCTCATTCCTTATCTCCAGGAAAAAGTTGGACAATATCCGCGCCGTCTCCGCGTAGAACAGCAGGTGGGTTGTTAAGTGCGTCATTAAGCGCTTGTAGACGATTTCCAAGAAGATCCGCTACAACTGCATTGAATCGAGCAATCGGATTATCCACCTTACCCATCCTCGTTTCAAATTCCCACAAGACTGCACGTAATCGCTCGCGTACGTTCTCGTCTGGATGCTTTTCAATCTCCGCATTAAGTAGAGCAAGCCTCTTTCGCTCAAACTCATCAGAATTATCCTTGAAAAGTTCCACCCACTCCTCGAACGACATGCCGTCAATAAGGACTTGCTCGCCCATGTCACTCTCCTATGCAACTTAATTTATGCCTACCCCCAACCTACGCCTCTCAGCAAAGAAAAGCAAGCGGAGTGCTTATTTGCTTCGAGATTGGACTTATGTAGCAGAAAGCCCAAGAGAAATCTAATAGCCATCCACATATTCACCTAGTACCATGTATAATTTTACAAAAAGATAGCCCTGCGCTACCCGGAGGTGCACAGGGCTAAGGACTACGTGTCACAGTGCAAGAGCACAGTGACTTGAGCGCTAAAGGCTCGCTTGCGAAACGACGAACGCGAACCCGCGCTCTAGTTAGCTGCCGGACAGGGATTCGAACCCCGATAGACGGTACCAAAAACCGCAGTCCTACCATTAGACGATCCGGCAATGTGTATATCTTGCCTGAAGCATTGAGTAATATCAAGTGAGTAACGCCCGAAGCTTTTGCTTCGGGCGTTGACGTGTCAGTGTACCGAGACCGATATCTCGCACTCAAGAAGATATCTCTCTGTGCGCATAATGTTACTGATAGTGACACAAAGTCCGGTGATCCTGGTCTGGATTTCTTGCGAAGGAAGATCCGAGAATGTAGAGACCCTGTCCACAACATGCAGACTCCTTGTGAGGTTGTTCAAGATGGCTTGGTAAATACCTCTTTTCTTCGCCATGAAGTCCGCTGAAGGGTCCTTAACGCTCTCGCAAAACTCAACGGTGAGCATCGTTAAATTGAGGATCCTCTCGATCTCGGGATATCCGGGGACAGTAAGTGCTACTGGTTCCTTCAGCTTGGCCAAGGAATCGTTAAATTCCTTGGTTATCTCACCCCACGCACATCTTTTCCAGCGGCCCCTCCGGTCGAGCAAAACTTCCTCCTTCCATTCATGAAGATTGCTAATCATTTTGCCAACCTCCTTCTTTCCAATCTCTAACAGATACTTCTGAAACCACTATACGCCTGCTACAAAAAGGAGCAAGTCCTCTTAAAGTATCATTCGTCTTTCCCAAGAAGCTTCACAAGAGCGAGCTCAAGCGGGAGTTGTGGGATGTATGTATGTTGTGTGTGAGTGTAAGCACCAAGAAGAGCATCGATTACTTTGGAGTTAATATGCACTTCCACTTCCCCGCTGAGCTTCTTGAGGAGGTCGAGGTCTTCTTTGGTAAACTGCTCTTTAAAACTGTCCTCCATGTCTTTCGCATAGCGAAGCAGGAGCACTGCGCGCATCTTCTGAAGAAGAATCTTCATAAAGACGCGCATGTCGACATTCTGCTCGACAACCTTCGCGACCACGGAAAGTGCCTGATTAAGATCTCTCGCCTGAAGTGCTTCAAGTAGTCCATTTACCAGCTCGCCCTTCGGAGCGCCGGTGACCTGCTCAACCTCATCGACGCTTACTTTCTTGTCAATGCTTGATGAGACGATCTTCTGGAGTGCCCCGTGCGCATCACGAAAGGATCCTTCAGCAAGAGTCGCAAGAAGATCAGCGGCGGCCGTCTCGACGGAGAAGCCTTCCTTTTTTGCGACACGGATAATCATATCCTTGAGCATCTGCTGTGTCGGTTTTTTAAAAGCGAAGCTCTGGCAACGCGAGACGATTGTCTCGGGGAGTTTTTCAAGCTCGGTCGTGGCAAGCACGAAGACCACATACTGTGGTGGTTCTTCGAGTGTTTTCAAGAGTGCATTGAACGCTTCCTTGGTGAGCATGTGTACCTCATCGATGATATACACCTTATACGGAGATTCAAATGGAAGTGTGTGCACCGAGTCGCGGAGTTCGCGTATGTCGTCAATGCCGCGGTTGCTCGCAGCATCTATCTCGTAGAGATCCTTGTCGGAGCACCCGATCTCGCGCGCAAGGATGCGCGCGACCGATGTCTTACCCGTGCCACGCGTGCCTGAGAAGAGATACGCGTGGGCGATATTACCTTGTGCAATAGCACCCTCAAGTACGGAGACAATGTGTTCCTGACCAAGTACATCCTTGAATGACTGCGGACGGTATTTGCGGTAGAGCGCGCTGCTTGTATGAGAACCTGCTGACATGGGCTTAGTATAGCAGATACTTTTTAGGGAGAAAGTGAAAAACCGCCATACTATCGAGATGACGGCTTTTTTAGTGGGGTTAGAACGAGATGACGAAAGATCTATACGCTGTCCTTTTGGAGACGAACCACACCATCGGTGTAAATTGTTGCCTTAGTCCCGGTCGGAAACCTCAGGTGAAGCAGTGGGTGCATACCTCTGCGTCGCTCAACCTTGAGAATGGTCGCCCAGCTTCTCTTATCTCTTTCGTTTAAGAAAATTGCGGCGAGCTCTTCCTTCACCACAACCGTCTCACCAACCCTGAAGTCATGAAGTCTATTCACTATAGCCCCCTGAAAATATTGAACTTACTAAAAATAATAGTAACACGCTTACAGGATCAGTCAACCTATGTATCTAGAAATAATCTGCTCCACCTCAGCAGCATCAGCCGCATCCATGAGCTTCATCCGTAGTTCTTTTGCGCCATCCCATCCGTGCACATATGCTTTATAGTGTTTCTTCATGACGGCAAAGCTTTTCACACCACCAAGCAGCTCTTCAAAAAGTTTGGTGTGTTCAACAAGGACACGGAGTCTCTCTTCAATCGAGATGTCCTTCTTCTCCGAGAATAGCCATGGGTTACCAAAGATAGCGCGACCAAGCATCACCCCGTCGCAACCACTTTCAAGTGCTTTCTTGCGTGCATCCTCTATATCAAGCGCATCACCATTGCCGATGATGAGCGTTTTCTTCCCGAGCGCATCACGGATCTCAACTGCACGCTCAACCTGCGACCAGTCTGCCGGCACCTTCGACATCTCTTTGCGTGTACGCGCATGGACCGTGATTGCCGCCGGCTCAACCTCAAGAAGCATTGGGAGCCATGTCTCAAGTTCATTCTTGTTGTAACCGATACGGGTCTTAACTGAAACCGGGATATCGCGACCAGATCTTTCAATGCCGCGTTTTGCCGCACGAATGAGTTCCTGCGATCGCTTAGGGTCTTTCATGAGCGCCGCGCCTGAGCCCTGTTTCTCGACACTTCGATCGGGACACCCCATGTTGATATCAAACCCGTCAAAACCGAGTTCTGCCGCATGTCTCGCAGCACGCTCCATCATCTCGGGATGCGCGGTGAAGAACTGGACGACGATCGGGCGCTCATTCTCGGTGTAGAGTAAATCATGTTCAATCTTTTCTCTGCCTTCGTCAGTTGCGAGGAAGAGCCCGTCAGCTGAGACAAATTCTGTCCAGGTGACATCCGGTTTTCCATATTTTGCAATAACACGCCGAAATGCCACATCGGTGACATCCGCCATCGGTGCAAGTACAAAAAAAGGTTTTTTGATTTCTGCCCAGAATCCTTGTATCATATTGAATAGCAGTGTATCAGATGAAGGGAGTTGAACAATGACTTTGATCAAGAAGGTCTCTGATCTTTTGGGTGAGCTCATTAAGTGTCTCACCTCGCCGCAGTATTTCGAGGAACACTATTCATCGGAATAACTCGCTTTCCTCGCCGCAACCAAAAGTTGCGGCGGTCTTTTATCTTATCTCCGTTGTGTCTTGGTCAATATCTATTATTGGTATTAACGTAACTTAAAGTACACCTTGTTACCAAAACGCAGATCGATGTAGTCGATATCCTCGCCCAAAACTCCTTCGAACGTTTCTGAACCGAGCACCGCGTTGAGGTTGTCGATTACCTCAGATGGACGCTGTTTTCTGCCAAAGAGGATCGCGCTGCCATCTTCCATCTCAAGTCGTACGTCACTCCTATCAAGTGGCCGGAGTGCAACCGGTACCATATTAAGGTCGCCAAGAGAACCAATCAAGAGCATCACCCGATCAAAATCTGATCCCCACACGTGCTCTCCGACCGGATTATCAGCGACGATATCCCCATAAAATCGAAAAAATACATTGCCGGTAAAGTTCGGCGCCGGCGCGTACACAAACCCGTCTTCATTCACGAAGTAACACTCATCAAGCGCCCCCTCGGCACTCTCGCGACACCAAAGAACTGATGGCTGTTGTTCTCGCACCTCAATTGAGAGAGTGTGTGGGTCTACACGCACGAGCTCTACCGACTTGATGCGCGGAAGATCCTCCAACAAACGCTGACTGAGTTCACGCTCGGGATAGACCAAACTGCTACGACGCGGGAAGATTAGAAGGTATGACCCTGCGAGCGTCTTATCGACCACGCGGAGTATTTCCTCGTCGCTTACCACGTGGTTGCCCTGGATAACCACATCAGTCAGCGTGATCGCCGGGTTATGTAGAAGCCACGAAGCACCACCAACAAGGATTAGCACCATGAGAATGGTGACCCCGAGTCGTGCGAGGATTACTTGGCGTCTGCGTCGCACCAACTTCTCCGATCGAACTCTTCGTCGGCGAAAAAGCATATCATTATTTCGTTATGAGGTCTTTGCCCAGATACGGACGAAGCACTTCTGGAACCATCACTGAGCCATCACTTTGCTGGAAGTTCTCAACTAACGACACGAGGATACGTGGCGTGGGGATCGCGGTGGCGTTCAGTGAATGTGCGTAGCGGCTCTTCCCCTCTTTGTCGCGGTATCTGATATTGAAACGTCGGGTCTGAAAATCGTGGAAGTATGAGGTCGAGCCGATTTCACGATACTTCTCCTCAAGCGGCACCCAAAGCTCGACGTCGTACTTCTTCACCTGACCTTGCCCAAGGTCGCCACCACAATTCACGACAGTGTGATACGGAATACCGAGCGACTCAATGAATTCTTCCGTGTTGCGATTGAGCCACTCATGCCACTTAACAGACTCTTCATGACTCGCTTCACAAAGAATGACCTGCTCAAATTTGTAGAACTCGTGAACTCGAATGAGCCCCTTGGTATCTTTACCGTGGCTTCCCGCCTCTCTACGGAAACATGGAGAGAAGGAAAGATTCTTGATTGGAAGGTCTTCTGCTTTAAGTGTCTCGTCTGAGTAGTAACCCATTGTCGCTACCTCCGCGGTGCCCGAAAGGTAGTCGCCATCCTGTGTCTCGTAGAGATCTTCCGCCTCATTTGGGAGGTGCCCGGTGCCGTAGAGATTGCTCTTTCGGACAATCGCAGGGACGATCATCGGGTCAAACCCCTTCTTCAGGAAGAAGTCACGTGCGTAGTCCCAGATTGCGTATGAAAGAAGTGCTCCGTCATTCTTGAGAAAGTATCCGCGAAAACCGTGCACCTTCGCACCTCGCTCAAAGTCGACCATATCAAGCGTGGTCATAATATCAATGTGACTCTTTGGGGTGAAGTCAAACTGTGGCTTCTCCCCCCACACTTTCACCTCTTGATTATCTTCATCGCTTGCGCCTTCAGGGACCGACACGTCCGGAATGTTCGGCACGCGAAGCATAAGCGTCTGCCACTCTTCCATTATCTTCTTAAGCTCTTCTTCTTCTTTCTGCAGACCCTCTTTGATATCTTTCATCTCAGCTATGAGCTTTGAGCGGGACTCGTCGTCGGCCTGCGCAATCCCTTCATTTGCCGCGTTTTGCTTCGCGCGCTTCTCTTCAACTACCCCGAGGAGTTCTCGACGCTTCTCGTCAAGCTCAAGAAGTCGGTCGATGTCGACTTCCATGTGCTTTTTCTGCGCTCCTTCTTTTAGAAGTTCTTTATTTTCGCGTATAAAATTAATATCCAACATAGAGTGTCCACCGCCTGGGTGTTAGAATACATAGTACTATGGAGCACGAGGTGAGACAACTGAAACGCATCGAGTTTCCGCCACTTCTCTCGGAGATACCTGACCCGCCGAAGCGACTCTTTGTGCGTGGGGTACTTCCTTCACCTGAGACTAAACTGCTCGCTGTGGTCGGCTCGCGCCGACACTCGCCGTATGGAAAAGATGCCTGCGAGACACTCATTAGGGGGCTATTTGGTCACGACATCGCAATCGTCTCAGGGCTCGCGCTTGGCATGGACGCAATTGCACACAAAGCGGCGCTTAGCGCAGGACTTAAGACAATAGCAGTGCCTGGCTCGGGACTCAATGACAATGTACTCTATCCGCGCACCAACCATATACTTGCTCGAGAGATACTCAAGGCGAGCGGCGCCCTCCTCTCGGAGTTTGAGCCGACCTTCCACGCGACACCGTACAGCTTCCCACAACGCAACCGTATTATGGCGGGGATGTCACACGCGACACTGGTCATAGAAGCGGGCGATCGTTCAGGGACACTTATTACCGCACGACTCGCTATGGAGTATAACCGAGACGTACTCACTGTTCCCGGCTCAGTGTTCTCGAAGCTATCATATGGCCCTCACATGCTTATTCGTAATGGGGCGACTCCGGTCACCACGAGCGATGACATTCTTGAGGCACTCGGGCTGGAGACAACTTCTGATAAAAAGAAACAGCATGAAAACCTTTCAGCAAATGAACAAAAAGTGTTAAAGTTGCTGGAACACCCAATGCCACGTGATGAGCTACTTGAGCAACTCGGGCTTCCGATTACTGAAGCAAATGTACTGCTCTCTTCAATGGAACTGAAAGGGTTTATTGTTGAGCGACTCGGAGAATTACGACACGCTGAATAATCACCGTATTTGACAACAACGTTAATTTCGCGTACATCTGTATCCTTATGAAACTATTAATAGTAGAGTCCCCCGCAAAAGCGAAGACCATATCAAAATATCTTGATAGCTTGCCTGCCGGACAGGCGGGCGAATACACCGTCCGAGCCTCAGTCGGACATGTTCGTGATCTTCCTAAGAGCAATAAGAACGCGATTGATATCGATGCGGGTTTTGTGCCGCAGTACGAGATAAGCATTGGTAAAGAAAAAGTTATCAAAGAGCTCACCGAGCTTGCTAAGGAAGCCGAAGAGGTGATTCTCGCGACCGACCCCGATCGCGAAGGCGAAGCGATTGCGTGGCACCTCAAGGAAGCGCTTGATCTTAAAAAACCAAAGCGTGTGGTATTCTACGAGATCACTAAAGACGCGGTACAGGAAGCGATGAAGCATCCGCGCACCATTGACGAGCACCTGAAGCAGGCGCAAGAAGCGCGTAGAGTGCTTGACCGTCTTGTCGGCTACGACCTCTCAGGACTCATCTGGAAGAAAGTACGCTACGGACTCTCTGCCGGACGTGTGCAGTCCCCCGCACTTCGCATCATCATGGAGCGCGAACGCGAGATCCGTGCATTTGAGCCTGAGGAATTCTTCGTACTCACTGCACACGCCGAAGCACAAAACAAGACAGCAATACCCTTCCTTTGCACCGAAAAGCCCAATGCAAAGAAGGAAGTAGACCGTATCAAGAAAATTGGCGAAGCACACAACTGGGCGGTCACCGACATAAAAGAGACTGAGGCAAAACGATCGGCGCGCGCGCCATTCACCACCTCGACGCTCCAGCAGTCGGCCTCAACCCGACTCGGCTTTGCGCCGAGTCGCACCATGGGTGCCGCGCAAAAGCTCTACGAAGCTGGGCACATCACCTACATGCGTACTGACTCGACCAATATGAGTGCGGTTGCGCAAAAGCAAATCCTCGCCCTCCTTCATGAAGAATACGGAGCGGAGTACGTAGCACCACGTACCTACAAGACCAAGAGCGCGTCAGCGCAAGAAGCCCACGAGGCCATCCGTCCGTCAAATTTCGCAAAACGCTCAGTCGGCACAACCGAGGACCAAAAACGACTCTATGAGCTCATCTGGGAACGTGCTGTCTCATCACAGATGACTGACGCGAAAATCAAACGAACCAAAGTGCTCGCTAATGTCTCGGGCACAAGCGAGTCTATCCCCGACTTTGCCGTGAATGGTTCTCGAGTCGTCTTTGACGGATGGCTCAAGGTAGACACTCGCGCACGTGGCGAAGATATTGAAGTACCGAAACTCGCGAAAGGCGACTCCCTTTCTGTTAGTGAGGTTGAGGTCGAAGCGAAGCAAACCGAACCACCGAACCGTTACATTGAGGCGGGGCTCATCAAAGAGCTTGAAAAACGCGGCATCGGTCGCCCATCGACATATGCCTCGACCATGAAGACACTCAATGACCGTGGGTACGTCGAGAAAGAAGGACGTACACTTATTCCAACTGACACCGGAGACGTAGTCTCAACCTTTCTTGAGGAACATTTTGCAAATTACATTTCAGACACCTTTACCAGCGAAATGGAGCACGAGCTCGATGAGATTGCTGAAGGGTCACGCGAGTACACAAAAACACTTAAAGACTTTTACACACCATTCTCAAAAGCGGTCGCATCAAAGGAAGATATCGAGAAGCTCACCAACCTTGGTGAAGGGCCGAAAGAATTCCCCTGCCCCGAGTGTAATGCTTCAATGGTCATCAAACTCGGCCGCGGTGGCAAATTCCTCTCGTGTAGCAAGTTCCCTGAGTGCACCGGTGCGCGCATGATTGACGGTTCCGAGATTAAAGGAGACGAACCAATTGGTGTACATCCGGAGACTGGTGAGAATATCTACGTACTCACCGGCCGCTTCGGACCATACGTCCAGCTTGGCGAGATGCCCGCAACAAAAAACGACGACGGTAAGACGATCCCGGTCGCGAAACGCGACCCGAAACCACGCCGCGCGGGTATACCTAAAGACAAGAAACCCGATGAGGTAACCCTCGAGGATGCGCTGAAGTATCTTTCACTTCCTCGTGAACTTGGAACACACCCGGAGACCGACGAGCCGGTTGTCGCAAATGTTGGGCGCTTTGGGCCATACATTGTTCACGTCGGCGACTTCCGCTCACTGAAAGGCGAGGACGACCCATATACTATCACTTTCGAGCGTGCACTTGAGATACTCAAGGAACCAAAGAAGACCCGTGCCGGAGAGAAACTTATTAAGGAGGTTGGACTTAACCCCAAGACCAAGAACATGATTAAGGTCTTTGAGTCGAAATCGGGCAGATACCTAAAGAAGGGATTTAAGCGCATTATGCTCCCTGAGAATACTGATGTTGATGCACTCACTGTTGAAGACGCGCTTGAGTTGTATAAACAAAATTAGCTTAACTATATAAAATAAATATCAGGCCGCTACTTTCGTAGCGGCCTGTGTTGTTTTGTGTGGCGTCCTCAAAACAATGGATTTGAGACCAAGAAGTGAGCGGCTTCATCTGGGGATTCTTCTTGCTGTTCACCCTCGAGAATCGCGCAACGAAGGTTGGAGTTGAATTCTTCCGTCGCCTCGATTGTGCCGTCGTCGTGACATACGACCCTGAGCGTCCTCCCAAGACCAAGGTTCATGGTCGCAGTCTCGCCTGGCGCAAGGGGGGTCTGAAAGACTTTTGTGTTGTTTCCCGCCATACTAGGATACCTTTCCTTATTCCCTTATTTGCCAAAATCTAATATAACAGTATCATGTAGATTATGACTGATGTCAAGGAAATCATCAAACTACTCAACTCGCCTAGCGAGAAAGACGTCGCGCTCATAACCAAGGCGTATGAATTCTCGAAAGAAGCACATAAAGAACACACCCGCTACTCAGGTGAGCCATACTTCAACCATCTCTCTGAGACCGCAAAAGGCCTTGCTGATATTGGTGTCGGTGCCCAGTCGATAGCTGCGGGACTCCTCCACGACACCATCGAGGATGCAGAAGTCTCCCCTGAGACAATAGAGAAGGAGTTTGGCAAAGAGGTCCTCTTCCTTGTCGACGGGGTGACCAAACTTGGAAAGGTTCGTTACCGCGGCGTAGAGCGTCACACAGAAAGCCTGCGCAAGCTTTTTGTCGCTACCTCGCAAGATGTGCGAGTAGTCATCATTAAACTCATGGATCGTCGGCACAACATGATGACACTCGAACATGTACCAACAGAGAAACAGCGCCGTATCGCACTTGAGACCCTCGAGATCTACGCGCCGATCGCCGATCGACTCGGTATGGGTAAGATCAGGCGCGAACTTGAGGATCTTGCTTTCCCGTACATCTACCCCAAGGAGAGTGAAGAAGTGAAGAAGCTCCTCAAGGCGCGTCGCGCTGAAAGCGAGAAGAATCTCCAGAAAGTACTTCGTTCCATAAAGAAGGGGTTGGTCGAAGAAGGCATTACCGACTTTAGATCAGAGGAGCGGGTAAAGAGTGTGTATAGCCTCTTCAAGAAACTTGAGAGAAAGGATTTTGATATATCAAAGATACACGACATAACCGCAATCCGAATCATCGTACCGACCGTCGGTGATTGTTATCGCGTACTTGGTGTCGTGCATGGTATGTGGCGTCCGCTTCCGGGAAAAATTAAAGACTATATTGCTTTCCCCAAGCCAAACGGTTATCAGAGTATACATACCACAGTATTTACCGGAATAACCGGAGCTGTTGAGGTGCAGATACGGACCGAGCAGATGCATCACGAGGCAGAATTCGGTATTGCGTCACATATCTCATACAAGGCAGATCAACGCGGCGAAAAACATCTTGGACTTGATTGGGTACGGCAGTTCCTACCGCTTCTCGGTGTTGAGAGAACCGCAAAACAAAACAAAAAGGAAAACACGACCGTGCAGGAAAATATTCCGGGGTGGATTAAACAGGTCGCTGAGGCACACACCACAACAAAGCGAGGACGAGAAGAATATCTGAGCGATATCAAAGCTGATTTCTTTAGCCATCGTGTCTTTGCCTTCACTCCTGACGGAGATGTGATCGATCTCCCGATTGACTCCAGCCCAATCGACTTTGCCTACGCAATCCACTCAGACATTGGTGATCATATATCGGGTGTGAAAGTGAATGGAAAAATGGCGTCACTCGACACCAAACTCAAGAACGGCGATATTGTAGAAGTCCTCACTAAAGAAAAAAGCAAACCAAGCCGCAAATGGCTCCAGTTTGCAAAGACAACGCTCGCTAAGCGTCATATCAGGAGCGCGCTTGAGCCTACAAAGTAGACACACAACAAGGGCTGCGTCTTTAGGATTACTCTAGAGTCTAGATTGAAAAATTCTTCACTGAATACAGATCCTCGTCTTCATCTCTTCTTTGCTCTTCTGCTGTGCGGTCATCAATAGGTAGCTCTTCCGCTTCGCTAGCTTCTGTGTGTGTGAGTTGCTCCTCTATTGCTACCTCTTCTCGAGATTCAGTGGTCTCTCCTTTTTGTGGCTCCTGTGCAGCGAAAGCCGCAAGTCGACTGAGAAATCCTTTTTCTTCACCATTAGCAGTCCGCTCGCCCTCTATCTTCTCGAGGATGGCGCGAAGATCTTCAAGTGTGAAATAGTCGATGTGTACGCGCCCTCCCGCTTCACGCTTCTCGATCTGTACGCGCGTACCGAGACGCTCAGTCAGCTGGTTCTCTAACTCGAGAAGTTCAGGAGTCATGGTGTACTCTCGCTTCCGTACACGATTTTGCGCTGCGCGCCGCGCGATAGATTCTGCCTCACGCACAGTGAGCTTCTTGTAGAGAATCTCTTTGAAGAGAGTGTGTTGTTCGTCTTCCTTGTCGGAGAGCATAAGAATCGGTCGTGTGTGCCCCTCGGTGATCTTGCCTTCAGCAAGGGCAACCTGCATTTCCTCCGGCATGGTAAGGAGGCGCAGTGTGTTAGAGACATATTCGCGACTCTTACCGACCTTCTTACCGATTTCAGTGTGTTTAAGTTTGAATTCGTCTGCAAGTCGTCTGAACGCGCGTGCGCGATCAACCGGATTAAGATCCTCTCGCTGCAAGTTTTCAATGATTGCAAGCTCGAGTTTTGCCTTGCTTGAATCTTCTTGCGCGCGGATCAACACCGGCACTTGCGCGAGTCCGGCTAAGCGTGATGCGCGAAGACGTCGCTCACCTGCGATAAGCTCGTACTCGGTCGCGAGTCCACCGTCTTCTTTCTCGATTTCATAACGTGTGACAACAAGCGGCTGAAGAACCCCATACTGACGAATCGAATCTGCAAGGTCGCTGAGGCGAGCTTCATCAAACTCTTTTCGTGGCTGATATGGGTTCGGATGCACCTTCTCAACCTCAACCCAGAAGATCGAATTGTTATAGAAACTGTCTGTCATGGTTGCACAATATTATACCACTAATTGCGAAGCGTTCTAAATTTAGATACACTTTGCGTACACAACGTACATGCCGAGATGGCGGAATTGGTAATGAATAGCGATGACTGAAAGCTATTCATCATTCTTCAGAACAAATGGGGGGCGTGTGGCGGAATTGGTATACGCGCACGACTCAAAATCGTGTGCCGCAAGGCTTGAGGGTTCGACCCCCTCCACGCCCACCATTTGTTCTGAAGAAAAACAGAAAGTCTCAAAACCTGCCTGTCGGCACAAAAAATAAATGGCGCACATGTGGGTCATTTATTTTCTCAACATACTCAGGCTACGTTGGCGAGTAATACAAACACCCCACTCGTGTGGGGTGTTTGTGTTTGGTGTATATGCTGTTTGGTTACTCTTCCCCCTTAAGGTGTCGAATCATGGTCTGTGCATCTGACACCTCAAATGGATCAGAAGAACAGTTGTCCTCAAACCCCGGCTCGATGAACATCTTCTTAATGATTCCGTCTTCTGCGTGGAGGCTGTAGCGCCATGAACGATCGCCAAATCCGAGGTTTTCCTTCTTGACCATCATACCAATAGCGCGTGTGAACTCCCCGCTTCCGTCAGGAATAAGCTTTACTTTACTGACCCCCTGGTCCTTTGCCCATGCGTTCATCACGAATGCATCGTTCACCGAAAGGCAGTACACCTCATCAACACCGAGTCCTTTGAGTTCGTCATATGACGCCTCATACCCCGGCAAGTGGGTTGATGAACAAGTTGGGGTGAACGCTCCCGGAAGTGCGAAGAGCACTACCTTCTTTCCACTGAAGATCTCGTCACTTGAGACGTCCTTCCAGTCGAAGTCTCCAGATTCGTTCTTTACGCGCATCTTAAAGACTACGCTCGGGATAGGCTTCCCTTCTGCTGTGTGATTTTCTGACATATGCTATGTTTGTTTTAAGTGTGTAACACTGAAAAGTATATCAATACCAGAATACATGTCAAAAAAGACGACAACAAAAGAAATGCGTCCAAAGATCATTGCAGTCGTTGGTCCAACAGCTTCCGGTAAGAGCGACCTTGCGGTCGAGATTGCGCTCCAATTTGATGGCGAAGTCGTCTCGGTTGATTCACGGCAAGTCTACCGAGGGCTCGATATTGGCTCAGGCAAGATCACCGAAGATGAAATGCGTGGTGTCCCGCACCACCTCCTCGATGTCGCCGACCCGAAAGGTGTCTTCACTGCGGCAGATTTTACTCAAATGGCGCAAAGCGCAGTAGTGGACATACTCGAGCGAAGCAAGCTTCCCATCATCGCGGGTGGTACCGGCTTTTATCTCTCCGCGTTCCTTGGTGAGACATCACTCCCTGAAGTTGAACCGAACATGAAGCTTCGTGAAGTACTTGAGAAGCTCTCCAAAGAGGAACTTCTCGAGCGACTCTTAGAGCTTGACCAGGCGCGAGCAGAGACGATCGACCAGAGTAACAAGTCGCGCCTCGTACGCGCTATTGAGATAGCAGAAGCACTTGGGAGTGTGCCCCGACCAAAGCAGGACTGCCCATATGGCGCCCTCAAGATTGGTATCGATCTACCCGATGATGTGCTTAAAGACAAGATTCACCGTCGGCTTCTCTCTCGCATGGAAGAGGGGATGCTTGAAGAAGCGGAACGACTTCACGAAGAAGGTGTCTCGTGGGAGCGCATGGAGCAGCTCGGACTTGAGTACCGCTACATGGCTCGTCACCTTCAAGGATTGATATCAAGAGAAGAGATGCTCGCAGAGCTTGAGCAAAAGATCTGGCAGTACGCAAAACGTCAACGGACGTGGTTCAAGCGAGACAAAGATATCAAATGGTTCTCGCCACAAGATATAAAAGAAGTGCTCAGGACAGTCGACGAATTCATGGAAGAGTAAGCTACAATTTCAATGTGCCCGAGATGGAGCATTGAAATGGAAATGTTGCGGGCAATGAGAGGATCGAAGGACGGAGTGAAGCGAGTCCGGGTAGGAGCCACCCCCCCATTTTCATACGATATATCGTATGAAAATGGGTTAGTGAGCTGACACCGATTCCCTCATCACATCCAATTCTGACAAACAAAAACAACCCTCATCGGGTTGTTCTTGTTTGTTGCGGGCGATGAGGGAATCGAACCCCCGACTAAGGTTTTGGAGACCTTTGTTATGCCACTTAACTAATCGCCCAAATATACCCGTGTAGTATAACAGAAAAGTGCTCATTTGAGCACTTTTCTGTTTCCCCCTATTACCTAACACCTAATCCCTAAAACCTGGATAAATTATTTCTTCATCTCCTTGTGAGGAGTCTGCTTTTTGCACCATTTACACCACTTCTTGAGCTCAATCTTCCGCTCAACAAGCTTCTTGTTTTTGCTTGACCAGTAGTTGATGCGCTTACAGTCCTGGCACGCGAGTTTTATCAATCTATCTTGTGACATATTGTATATTTTAAAAGTTCACACACTATAACAAAAGGGTGAGAAAGGTCAAACGCCCCTACTTAATACAGCTGTATTCCGCACGCTCGCACACCTCAACGTCGGTCTCCGCGTCATACCCCCAAGAAAGGCATGAATATCGTACATATCCACCCTGATCAGCACATTGGCTGGCAAAGTTCTCAACACCTTGAGTGTTTGCCGCATCAAAGACGCTCGAACCTATTGTCTCCATGTCAGCTGACGAAGGAAAGAGGCCACAACAACTCGTCTCTGATCCGGGATTGGACCCGCCACAAAAACGCGAATCAACATTCACCCATCCTTCGCCTTTTACATCACTACAGTATTGGTTAAAAGGAACTGTTGTCCATTGGTACTCCTTTGCACCACTCCCCGGACCGGTAAGCTGGCTCCCGCTCGCTTGTATACCGCCTCCTTGTTGTGAGGGTTGGGTCGCCTGTGTCCTTGGAGCCTCCGTCTGCCCACAGAGAATATCCGTGAACGGTGTGAGTCCTTGACCAGCAAGCGTCTTGAGGAGTATGTCGACAACCAACCATGAGGTAAGCACAATCACAATACCAATGAAAGTATTGGTGAACACCTTTTTTGCTTTGCTGATCTGCCCTGGGTCTGAGCCGCCGGTAAAGAAGAGAAAGCCTGCGTACGCAAAGAGGAGTGCGGCGAGGATGAAAGTGATGCGCACCGCAAACTCGATAACATTCTGAATTAGCTGCATCGCATAGCAGAGGTTACACTCCGGCTCGCCTGGGCCACCACACGGCACAAGCCCTGCTGCTTGCACCTCTAGTGGCACGAGGAGGAACACAGAAAACACTGCAACAAGGACCATTAAAAAGACGAGGATTGGGGTGAAATGTCTTGAGAGGTTCATTATGTATTCAATAATATATGGGAATCCGGCTCAGGACAAGGTATCTTTGTGTAAATGAAATGCTTGAGAAAAAGGTGTAAACAGTATAAAATGGCCTGTATTGCGTCGGTGGCAGAGTGGTCAATTGCATCAGACTGTAAATCTGACGGGCATCGCCCTACGTTGGTTCAAATCCAACCCGGCGCACAATCAAAAACACCAACCCGGGGTTGGTGTTTTTCTTTTAAACAAGTGTCAGTCTACACGCCCACTTTTGCTTTCTTTTTTGGCGCTATCTTCCGTGTCCGTACTGGGCGCTTCTTCACATCAAAAGTGAATTCGTCCTCTTTTATGTCAACCGATATTGCTCCACCTTCCATAACACCACGCGAGACCATAAGACTCGCAATTGGTGTGAGAATCTTTGACTGGATTAGGCGTTTGAGCGGACGCGCACCATACTGTGGGTTGTACCCCTTCTTCGCTAAGTATGCGAGCACTTCGGGCGATACCTTGAGTCTAATCTCCTTTTCGCTGAGGCGATCAATAACAATCCCTACTTGGATCTTCACAATCTCTTCTATCGCCTTTTGAGAAAGGATGTCAAAAATAATAATCTCATCAAGACGATTGATAAACTCCGGACGGAAATGGTCTTTAAGTGCGCGCATGACCTTGTCTTTCGCGTCATCATACTGCGTGACATCAGAATCGGCACTATTCACAAATCCAAACTTTGTCATACTATCAATGTACGTCGCACCGATATTCGAGGTCAAAATGATGACCGTGTTTTTAAAATTCACCTTGCGCCCTTTCGCATCAGTGAGGTGACCGTTGTCGAGTACTTGAAGTAAGATATTGAATACTTCAGGATGTGCCTTCTCGATCTCGTCAAAGAGGAGCACTGAGTACGGGCGGTGACGGACCGTCTCGGTCAGACTTCCTCCCTCTTCGTGTCCGACATACCCGGGAGGTGAGCCAATGATCTTTGAGACCGAATGTTTCTCCATGTACTCGGACATATCAACACGCACAAGCGCTTGATCGTTATCAAAGAGAAACTCAGTGAGTGCTTTGGTAAGCTCAGTCTTACCCACGCCGGTCGGACCAAGGAAGAGGAACGAACCAATCGGCCGATTAGGGTCTGAAATCCCGGCACGCGACCGCTTCACCGCATCAGACACCAACTTCACCGCATTATCTTGACCGATAATGTGTGTCTTCAACTCTTCCTCCATGCGAGAGAGTTTTTCTGCTTCTTCTTCGAGCATCCGTGCAACCGGGATTCCCGTCCAGCGGGACACCACGTCAGCAATATCTGATTCGGTGATCTCTTCTTTAAGAATACGGCGCGAACTCTGCAACTTCTTAAGTCTCTTTGTCTTGCTTGTGAGATCTTTCTCAAGCTGCGGGATCGTACCGTAGCGGATCTCAGCGGCACGCGCAAGGTCGGTAGTTGCCTCTGCCGCCTCGGCCTCAAGACGCAACTCTTCAAGCTCCTTCTTAAGCGATTTAATCTCTCCAAGAACCTCTTTCTCGTTTGTCCATTTGAGCTCAAGCTCTGAGGTTTTTTCTTTAAGGTCAGAGATCTCTTTTTCGATCTTCTTGGTCCGTTCCTTTGCCTTTTTGTCGCCACTCTCCGCATCTTTCTTCAGTGCCTCCTTCTCGATCTCAAGACGCACAACCTTACGATGTGTCTCTTCAAGGATTGGCGGCTTATTCTCAAGAGAGATACGAAGTGATGAAGATGCTTCATCAATAAGATCAACCGCCTTATCGGGCAAAAATCGGTCGGAAATATAACGTGATGAGAGCGTCACTGCTGAGACGATTGCATCGTCAGTAATATGCACGCCGTGGAAGAGTTCGTACTTTTCCTTAAGGCCGCGCAAAATAGCAACCGCATCCTCGATACCCGGCTCACTTACATAAACCGGCTGAAAACGACGGGTGAGTGCGGCATCTCGTTCGATATGCTTTTGGTACTCCTTGAGTGTGGTAGCACCGATTACCCGAAGCTCACCTCGCGCAAGAGCGGGCTTGAGCATGTTTGATGCGTCCATTGATCCTTCAGCGGCACCGGCCCCCACGAGTGTGTGAATCTCGTCAATAAAGAGAATGATTCTCCCTTCTGCACGCTCAACTTCTTTCATAATACTCTTGAGACGCTCTTCAAATTCTCCACGGTACTTGGTCCCCGCAATAAGAAGACCAAGGTCGAGTATCACGAGTTCTTTATTCTTGAGTGATTCAGGGACGTCGCCCGAGGCCATACGTTGTGCAAGACCCTCAGCAATTGCGGTCTTTCCCACTCCAGGCTCTCCAATAAGGATCGGGTTGTTCTTGGTGCGGCGCGAGAGAATCTGGATCACTCGTGTAATCTCCTTATCACGACCAATGACTGGGTCGAGTTTATTCTCGGTAGCGAGCGTCGTAAGCGAGCGTGTGTAGCGACCGAGTGCCCGGTTCTGCCGACTTCCAGAAGACTCTGCTCCCTCACCGCTCTCACGAAGCTCGTTAAACACATTGAGGACTGCGTTCCGATCAATCTGAAACTGCATCAATACCTCGCGTGCCGGTCCCGGATTATCGATAATCGCGATGAGCAGATGCTCTGTTGAGACAAACGAGTCACTGAAACTCTCCGCTACCTTACCTGCTTCCTCAAGCACCTGCGCGAGCTCAGGGGTGAGATAGAGTTGGTGAGATGTTGAGAGAACCGAGCCTCCCTCAAACCCCTCCATTGCCTCAATAAGGACATCAGTGAGTCCAATAGTGTCTATATCCATACGCTCAAGTATTGAAAGCACCATACTCTCTTCTTGCAGCACAAGTGCGGTGAGAAGATGAAGAGGGTTGATGTGATTTTGACCACGCTCAATCCCCAGCTCGTGCGCCTTGCGCACCGCTTCTTTTGCTTTATTCGTGAAATTGTTGAATGGTGTCATGTCCCAGAGAATTAGGTTTTAGATGATTAGAGGTATACAACTTACCCTACTATTGTGATCCTTCCGCACCTTCAGCGGCCGCCGCCTCTGCCGCGGCAAGTTCGATTATTTGTGATTGCACCACCTGAATCGGGGTGAAGCGTGCGCCGCCGCCCAGGCGACTCCTGGCTGTGCTGATACCAACCACTTCACCATAGAGATTGAGGAGAACACCGCCTCTCTCTATGTGTGCACCGCTCATGCTTGTTTCGATAGCGGTAAGAACCGACACTATTGTGGGCTCCGCGTCCTGCGCGCCCTCTTCTTCTTCTGTCTTTGCTATCTCGGTTTCCTCTTCATCGAGACCCGCGATGATACCGGTCTCAACACTGAGTCGTCCTTTACCATAGAGGGTAAGCACACGTTGTCCAAGCTTGAGTGAGTTGATGTCACCATACTTGATACTTCCGGGAATCACGCCGTTCTCTTCAGTAAATGTGAGCCGAATGAGCGCTGTTGGCTTCTCCTGAGCGGGCGGCACCAATTCACCTTTGGCGGTCTTACCGTTTCCGAAGACAACTGTAAAGAATGTTCCTCCACCAAGCATTGATCGATCGATTGCAGCTGCGACCACACCGTCCTTTGACACGATTGCACCAGCACCGAGGTACACCGAGCCAAGCTCTGTCTCTCGGTACACCTTAACGATCTTGTCGGTGTTCTCCTCGATAGACTGCGTGATCAGGTCGTCTTCGTTGACCACAACTGTCTTCTCTTTCGTTATCACGGTCGCGGTCTGCTCACCGGGAACAACGCGCTCTACTGTATGTTCAACGACGCGGTTAATGGTCTGTGTGACCACCGGAGGAGCTTGGTCAAGGAGTGTCACCGTAACAATACCGGTTGCAATAGATGTCACAAAGCTGACGAGGAGCGTTAGCAAGACGATCTGTGCTTTGGTGAGTCTCTCAATATCCATATGCTCCTATAATACCGAACCACAATCACCATCGCAAGGAGATGCCACCATCGAAGATACTCCGAGAGAGAATCTACCGATTGCAAAGTAACACTACAACTTAAGCCTGTCAATCTTTGCCACCTCTGCTTTAAGAATAGCAACAACGCGATCAATATCTCGCTTGCGAACCCCTCGACCAAGAGAGAATCTGACCGCGCTTTCAGCCCGCTCGACATCGCCTGAGAGCGACGCAACCACATACGAGTGCTTCCCTGTCCCGTGTCCAATGCATGCGCTTTTTGTTGCAACCGCAACTCCATGCTCATCGAGTGCGACCGCAAGGTACTCGTTATCAATACCCGGTATGGAGATGTTTACGTTGCTTGGTGAGCGGTGCGCACGGGTACCGTTGACGATCGATCGCGGGATCTCTTTCTCGAGAAGCGCAAAAAAGTATTCTTGAAGCTCCCCGATCTCTTTGCTTTCGTGGATGTAATCTGCTGCGGCCCGAATAAGCGCTTCCTTCATACCAACAATAAGTGGGACGTTCTCTGTTCCTGGTCGTAAACCGTACTCTTGACTGCCACCGCGCATAATCGGCGAGAGTGTCACCTTATTACTCTTATAGAGACAACCGACACCCTTTGGTCCATATATCTTCTGACCATCAAATGTCTCGAGGTCAACACCGAGGTACTCGGGTGTACAATTAAAATAAAGTGGCGCTTGACTCGCATCAGTATGGAAAACAATAGAAACATCTTCCTTCTTCTCGAATGCGCGTATCTCACGTGCGATTTCTTTAATCGGCTGTACCGTCCCGATCTCATTATTCACGTATCCGACCGAGACAAGGCGGGTCTCTTTTCGTAAAAATTTGCGAACTTGCTCGGGACGGATGATGCCCTGCTCATCACCATCAATAAAATCAACCTCTACCCCCATCTCCTCGAAGAACGAGAAGCAGTCTCGCACCGACGGGTGCTCGAGCGCACTCACGATCATATGTGCACCCTTAAGTTCACTGCGCTCTTTGAGCGCATACATATACCCGATAAGCGCAAGGCTGTTTCCTTCGGTTCCACTGCCGGTAAAGACCACTTCTTCCGGCCGAACATGGAGGGTGTGTGCAATAGCGGTGCGTGCCTCAACCACCGCCTCTTTCGCAATCCGTCCTTCCTGATGCAGTCCACCGGGGTTTCCAAAGCGCTCGCTCCAGTAAGGGCGCATTGCACGCTCAACCCGCCGATCAAGCGGTGTAGCCGCGGCATAATCCATATAGATACGTTTTTTCCGAAAGAAGTTCTTCATATGTGCGCAATCATTATCTGCTATTGTAGCCTTTCTTTGTCTTTTGCAAAACTGAAGTGTCCGTGTATAATGCCTATCTATAACGTAGACTCCTATGATTCTCCCCTTCTTTGAAACACACGCAGACGTTCTTATCTATGCACTTGGCACTCTGTTGGTATTCCTTTTGGTCTGGAACATTCGGTTGGAGATAAAGGTGCGTCGCTTACTCATGGGTAAAGACGCACGCAGTCTTGAGGATACAATAAAAAACATTAGAGACGGGCACAGCAGACTTTCTCTGTTTCAAAATGAGGTTGAGCAATACCTACAAAGCGTAGAAGTGCGTCTCCGAAGAAGTGTACAAGGGGTAGGCACCATCAGGTTCAACCCCTTTAAGGGAGTCGGTACGGGCGGCAACCAGAGTTTTTCAACTGCCTTCCTCAATGAAGATGGCGATGGTGTGGTTATCTCGACACTCTACGCCCGAGATCGTATGAGTTTCTTCTCAAAACCAATCGAGAAGTTTGCCTCTCCTCACGAACTCAGCGATGAAGAGAAAGAAGCGATTCAGAGAGCAAAGCTTGCAATGAAGAACAGAGAGGCGTAGCGTATGGATACACAACACATCGGTTATGAAAAAAGAAGCAAAAAACGTAAGAAAACGGGCCCCGGTGATCGTGGTTATGGGTCATGTCGATCATGGTAAATCGGCGCTTCTTGACTACATCCGCAAAACAAACGTAGTCGCCGGAGAGGCAGGTGGTATTACACAACATATCTCCGCTTATGAGGTCGCACACACCGATCAAGAGGGCGAGCTGCGCATGATCACTTTCCTCGATACCCCGGGGCATGAATCCTTCTCAAAGATGCGCTCGCGAGGGAGTAAAGTTGCTGATATCGCGATTCTAGTCGTCTCCGCTGAAGAAGGTGCAAAGACTCAGACCATGGAGGCGTTTGAGGCGATCAAGAAAAGCGGGGTCCCCTGCATTGTCGCTATCAACAAGATCGATAAGCCTGAAGCAAACGTTGAGCGCACAAAAGCGAATCTGCTTGAAGCGGGCATCTACCTTGAAGGCATGGGAGGCGATATCCCTTTTGTTCCGATTTCAGCGAAAAGCGGTGAGGGAGTGGACGATCTTCTCGATATGATGCTTCTGGTTGCCGACCTTGCTGATCTTTCAGGTAACCCCGACACACTCGCAACCGGAGTGGTGATTGAGGCGTATCGCGATACCCAAAAAGGCATCCTTGCCACTCTCCTTATAAAAGACGGCGCGCTCCAGAAAGGTATGTTCGTGCGAGCTGGTGGAAGTGTCGCGCCAGTACGCATCCTTGAAGACTTCACCGGCAAAAGTATTACTGCGGCACAATTTTCAAGTCCGGTACGTATCATCGGCTTCGACTCGGTGCCGTCGGCAGGAGAACTGTTTGCAACATATACAAATAAGAAGGATGCCGAGCGTGACGCGCTCGCACATCGAGAGGAGGTCTCGCAAGCAGATGTTATGGCGCCAATAACTGCCGAGGGCGACGAGACGTTGACTATCCCCGTGATTCTACGCGCTGACGTTCTTGGTTCTATTGAGGCGATTGAGCACGAAATCGCGAAGATACAGCATGACCGAGTGCATATCCGCGTCATCCAAAAGAATGTCGGATCAATTTCTGAGGGAGATATTAAGACAGCACAAGGCGACCCAAATACCCTCGTAATCGGGTTTAACGTAAGTGCCGACCCGGCGGCACGCGACCTTGCGACACGTAGCGCAATTGAAGTGTATACCTTTGATATTATCTACAAACTCGCCGAATGGCTTGAAGAAGAAGTGAAGCAACGCGCGCCCAAAATAGATGTCGAAGAGCTTACCGGTCGCGCAACACTTCTTAAGGTGTTTAGTAAAACAAAAGACAAACAAGTCGTTGGTGGGCGCGCTGAAGAGGGTGTTCTCAAGGTTGGCAACACAGTCCAGATAATCCGACGCGACAATCGAGTCGGTACCGGCAAGATCACCAACCTTCAACAACAAAAAGCGGAAACAAAGGAGGTTGCCGCTGGTACCGAATTTGGTGCACAGATTGAATCACGGGTCGAACTCGCACCACACGACAGGATTGAAAGCTTTGTTATCGTTAAGAAATAAGCTATTATGTCGCAAAGAAGTGAGCAAGTCGCGCTTCAAGTCAAAGATGCTGCTGCTGACTTCTTTAATCTTGAATCAAATCGACTGTCGCTTATCACAGTGACGTCAGCGGACATTTCGAAGGACTTTCGTAATGCAACGGTGTACTTTACCGTCTACCCAAGCGACCAAGAAGAGCAAGCGCTCCATTTTGCTCGAAGACGACGGAGCGACTTTAAATCATACTTGAAGTCGCACCTCTCCCTTAAGAGGATTCCTTTTGTTGAATTCAAGATTGATGAAGGAGAAAAACATCGACAACACATAGAAGAACTCTCTCAGGACTTCTAATAATTGGCACGGTGGTGAAGTGGTAACACTAGAGACCGTAAACCCTCCATGCGCGGGTGAGATGCAGCGTCTGGGAACCCGCGAAGCGGGAGCTGCATCGCAAAACCTTTCGAGGTATTTTTTGAGTATAGCGAACAAAAACATCCGAAAGGTGTACTGATCCTGCAAGGATCGTTACACGCCCGATCCGGGCGGGAATCGTGTTAAGATGATCATCATGGCTCGGTGGCGAAGTGGTAACGCTGGGGACTGCAAATCCTCCATGCGCGGGTTCGATTCCCGCCCGGGCCTCACGGAGGTGCATACTGACAGCACATAAAATGCCGAGGTGGTGGAACTGGTATACACGCTCGACTTAAAATCGGGTCCCTTACGGGATGTGGGTTCGATCCCCGCCCTCGGCACCAGAAACAAAGAGCGGGATACAGCGTATCTCGCGATTTTGTTTCTTGCTGAGGCGAGGATCGAAAGGCGGAGGTTGCGAAGCCGACGCAGCCGTGCTGCGGCGATAACCGAGCCCGGGCAGGAGGTTCTTAATGAGCGGAGCGAGTTTAGAAACCTGACGCCTCCCCCGCTCTTGGTATAAAAGCATTGAAAATAACACACAAACCGTGTATTATTTCTCTTTGTACTGACATGCATGTACACTGAAACGTCCGCAGAGTCCGCCTATAGCTCAGTTGGTAGAGCAACCGCCTCTTAAGCGGTGGGTCGTAGGTTCAAGTCCTACTGGGCGGACCCTGCAGATGTTCTGGGAATACGCGAGTGGTGGAATTGGCAGACAGTGATTTTGTTTAAAGTGCCGGGATGGTGAAACAGGTCAGACTAAACCTGCCGTGTGAATGAAAAGTAAACTGCTTTACTTTTCATCCGATTCTTCGCGAGGCGAAGAAATGTTCGTTGTAAAGTGAATAGTGTGCGCGAGTGGTGGAATTGGTAGACACGCCAGTCTTAGGAACTGGTATCGCAAGATGTGGAGGTTCGAGTCCTCTCTCGCGCACAGTGTTTGCTTTACAGAACATAGGGGCGCCGCAAGGCATGGAAGTTTACCATAAGAGTACTTCCGACCAATTTTTCTTAGAGCGAAGCTTTTAGAAATAATGGAAGTGCCAGAGTAGGCTTGCTCTCTAACCTGTACACAAAAGTTCGGTAGAGGTGCAAAAAATAAACAACTCATACATTACGTATGAGTTGTTTATTTTAATAGGTTGTCTTATCTTCCTTAGATACCAAAAGTATTTCCGATAAGGTTGATGATTGCGTAGGCAGCAACCATGATGAACATACCAATGATTCCCCAAAGCATGTGTTGCGCCCCTTTCCTTCGTGCATCCTCGCTGTCTGACTTCCATATGTAGACGGTGATGCCCCACAGAAAATATAAGAGCGCAACGGAGAAGAGGAGAAGAAGAATCGGATTGAGGATAAACGTCTCAAGGCGTAGGAGAAATTGCTCAATCGACATAATAATATCGAACGTCTTTGACTATCGAATCTGGCCAGGGATAATTGGCGTCTGATCACCTACGTTAAACGTATCCTGGAGCAATCGAACGAGACCCCAAATTGATACCATAACGAAGAGGGCAATGATCCCCCAGATCATAAGATCGCGACCCTGCTCCTTCTCCTCACCAGCCTTCATGATGTACGTAGCGAGACCCCAGAAAAATAGAAGTACCGCAAGTGCAATCACGAGCGGAATGGCAAGATTGATGAGGTCTGAGAAAACCCCAAGAACCCCTTGCAACCCTTGCGCATGCACAAGAACCGGAGTTAAGAGAAGTGCTGACGCTGTTACTAATGCTTTCATGTAATTTATTATCCTTAAATCCTAGTAATAAACAGTATACGTATAGTATTGGGCCATTGCGGCAAAAACGCAACGCTATTCGTGTGGATACTTAGAGCGGCTATGCCCCAAGAAATGTCTCTGCGAGGACGCGCAGAATACCCCAGATTGAGACCATTACGAAGATCGCAATCACGCCAAAGGTCATAATCTTCTTTCCTTCTTCTATCTTTCCTTCAGTAAACCCGTACTGGAATACCCCCCAAAAGAAACCGAGGACCGCCAAAGAGATCAGAATCGGGATAAGGAGGTTAATGATCGAGATAAAGAGGCATACCAAGTCCCCAAAGGTCTGGACCGGAGTGCAGAAACTATAGGTTATCGGGAAATTCATAGATATATAAAGGACTAACCGGTTAATAGTTTAATGGTACTTTGGATAACCTTGGCCAGAGTCCACGAGCCAAGAAATACCGCAACCCCGACAATGGTGTAGAAGAATACGTCTTTCGCCTTCTTTATCTTGTCCTCACTCCCCTGTGCGGTTACAAAGAGAAGTCCTGAGTAGACAATAAAGAGTGCAGCGATCGGAAGTCCGATCCGAATCACCGCCTCGAGAAGAAGTTCAACAAAATCTTCAAAATTATTGATGTTTCGAAGCGGATTCTTTAAACCAGTCGCCGCAGCTACTGAGTACGGCAGAAACACAGCGGCGGCGATGATACTTTGAAATATTTTTTTCATACAATCGGCGTCTTTGAAGAGACTTCTTTATTGTAACAGATTCTCAAGCTCGCGATGTGCAGTATCCACCGCTTCACTGATCCGGAGACGACCGGAGACGACCGACTCGATCATACGCTGAAATACCCCTTCGGTTGCTTCGGCACTTGGGTCAAGCCACGCACCTGACTGAAGTGCTGCGTCCCACAATACCGCTTTGAAGGGGTCTGTTGGGCGTGTTGCAAGGAGCGCTCGAGATACCGGTGCGAACCCAGTCATATCGACAACCTTCTGAAGCGACACGTCTTCGGAGAGCGCGAGCGCAATAGCGATACCACCGCCTAGGTTTTGCGCACCCTTCGGAACCGCAAGAGCAGTCATCTTTCCAAAGGTAGTGGTCCGACCACTCTCACGCACCTGTGGTATGAGCGCAACATCGAAGTTGAGATTGGGGTTTTGTTTCCGTATTGATGAGAGTTCACCCGCGAATCCAGCATAATTTGAGAGAATGCCGGAGACAAATGCCTTTTGCGCTTCAGGAAGCGCACTATTCCAAGTGTAGATAGACTTTGATGGGTTTGCGAAATCCGTGTAGAAACGCAGGGCGTTCTCGGCGGGCGTGACTCCCTCAACAGAATACGAGCGCAACTGCGCCGTCGGTTCAACTGCTTGATCATCGACTATTGGTGTCCCCGCCTGAAGCATAAGAAGAGAAAGCAATTCCTTCGCGTGAGTGATATTACGGTACCCACCAATAGCAAAAGCACTCTGAAGGATCGCGCCACTCTCCCCACGCAGAGTCAGCACGCCGTCACCAGCGTACCCGAGAAGCTCATCCCAATAGCGCGGCGGTCGGGCGATGCCTGCGCGTGCGTAGTGGTCGCGATTCCAGTAGAGCACCATAGGATCAACCATGAATGGCATTGCGTAGATTCCTTGTTGACCAAGAAACAATTCGCCTTCCTCTATAAAAGAATCCCTAAACGCTCGTTCAGACACCACTGAGTATGGAATTGGGTATATCTTATCCTTGTGGCGTACTATTGTATCCTGCTGCAAGAAGAAGAGGTCGGGACCGCTCCCCGCTGCAAGCGCTTCAACCAATTGGGTATCAAATGTACGCGCATCTTTCTCGACGTAGGACACTTCATCAAAACGATTGTCGTCATATGAAAGCTCGCGGAGAACGTCTTTCATAATCTTCTCATCGTATGTCCCCCAAACAACTACCGGACCAACCTTGTCCTCTCTTCCACCAAAACCACCAACTCCCGCGAAAAGCAGCACGCCAAGAATAGTAAATATAATAAATCCCGCGGTAACGACTATCTGAAACGTGCTTAGTTTTTTCATCTTTTTTGTCTAAAAATAATGCCGTAATGATGTGCGCCCGCCTGAATCTCCCGCTCTACCGTAAGACCATGTCGGGCAAAGAGCTCTTTTGTCTCACTTGCAGTGATGATAGAGTCTCTCTTTGGTCCGAGACCACCAAACGAATCTTTCCAATCAACAACGAGCACCTTCCCGTTCTTCTTTAAGATGCGCACCGCTTCTCTCGCGACACCGTCTTTGTCTTCTGTAAGGAAAAGCACGTTTGATACTATAATAGCATCTATCGACTCGTCGAGGAGTTTGCTACCCCCAACTGCTTCGATATCCCCCCAGACCACTTCGACATTCTCAAGACCCTCTCGATCAGCGGTGTGTGCGATGCGCGCAAGAAGATCTTGTTGTATATCAACTGCATAGACTACACCCCGACGACCGACGACGCGTGCGGCAGCGATAGAATAGGCACCAATACCCGCACCGAGTTCTGCGACAGACATTCCCGGGTCAAGTCGAAATTGTTCAATGTTGGCCGTTGGATCAGCAAAACGCATATATGGTAAGTGTAAAGTAAACCACGCGAGAGTGTCCAGCGGCTAACACCCAGAAACGATACCTTGCGACTATAGCTTCTCACCCTTTAACAAGATAAAGGGTTGAAATTCTAACGCACTCCATATATCCCCGCTTGTTTATACAAACGCCATCGAAGCAACTTGGTCACCTGCGCGAAGTTTCATGACGCGCACACCTTGTGTCTGACGTGAAAGTGACGGAATCTCATCTACACCGGTGCGGATTACTTGTCCTTTTTGAGATACTGCGACCACCTCACCTTCTGCACCGTCTACTACTGCCATCGCAATAATATTTCCTGTTTTATTGGTTACTTTAGCAGTCTTGATACCTGATCCGCCGCGTTTTTGTACCTTGTACTCGGAGAGCGAAGTCTTCTTCCCGTAACCAGTCGCTGTTAAGACCAGCAATTCCGGCTTCTCGTATTCCGCACAGATCACCTCAGCACCAACAACCTTATCGTCTTTAGTGAGCTTTATCCCGATGACTCCCGCTGCCGTGCGACCCATCTTGCGGATATCAGAGCTCTTAAACCGGATTGATTGTCCTTCTTGAGTCACAACAACCACCCCCTCTCCGTTTTTCACAAAAGAGGCAGATTTCAACACGTCATCGCTCTTAAGAGTGATCGCGATAAGCCCACTACGACGAACATCAAAGAAACTCTCAGCCGGAACACGCTTTGCTACACCGTTCCTTGTCACCATCAGGAGTGATAGGTCGTCTTTCTTGGTCTCTTTGGGGACAGCAAGGATAGAGGTCACATGCTCATCTTGTGAGATTGAGAGGAAATTCATGATTGACTTTCCTTTTGTTGCACGTCGTCCTTCAGGAATATCGTACATCTTGATCTGATAGACCTTCCCTTTGTCAGTAAAGAAGAGCAGGTCACTGTGTGTGCTTGTCGTAAGGAAGCGTGTCACCACATCTTCTTCCTTGGTACTGAGGTCGACGACACCGACACCCCCGCGTTTCTGTCGTTTATATTCATTCGGATTGGTTCGCTTCACATAGCCGCCTTTCGTGAAAACTAAGACACTCTCTTCCTCGGGGATAAGATCTTCAACAGACAGCGATTTTGCGCCACGCGTCATTATTTGTGTACGTCGCTCATCACCGTATACCTTCGCAAGCTCCTTAAGTTCCTCCTTAACCACACCGAATATCTTTTTCTCACTCTTGAGTAATTCTTTGAGCTCCTCGATAAGTAGCTGGACCTCTTTGAGTTCGTCTTCGATCTTTTTGCGTTCGAGTCCTGCCAACTTTTGAAGGCGCATCTCGAGAATCGCGGTTGCTTGAAGTTCTGAAAGTTTGAACTCCTTCATGAGTGCGGTGTGCGCCGCAGATGCGTCTTTCGACTTTTTAATCGTCTTAATGATTGCATCAATATGATCAAGTGCCTTCTTAAGGCCGAGCAAGATGTGCTCGCGCGCCTCTGCTTTCTTGAGTTCAAACTCTGTACGGCGAGTCACTACCTGCTTACGGTGTGTGATAAACGACTCGAGGATACTCTTAAGCGAAAGTGTTTGCGGCACCCCATCAACGAGCGCAACCATATTGTAGTGAAATGTTTCTTCAAGCTGCGTATGTTTGTAAAGTGTGTTGAGTACGGTTTGTGGGTGTGAACTTCCTTTGAGGTCGATCACCACGCGTGTATCTTTAGTTGACTCATCGCGAAGCCCCTTGATGCCCTCAACTTTTTTATCGCGCACCAAATCGGCGATCTTGGTAATAAGATCCGCCTTGTTCACACGATACGGTATTGATGAAATAACGATTTGCGGACTCCCCTTCTTGTCTTCAACGATTTCAGCAACACCACGCACCACAACACCACCCTTTCCGCTTGCGTATGCCTGGTGAATATCTTTCGTATTAAACGCGACACAACCACTTGGGAAGTCTGGCCCCTTCACAAACTCCATGAGGTCCTCGGTGGTCGCTTTTGGGTTATCAATAAGATGCACTGTCGCGTTAGTAACCTCAGTGAGATTGTGTGGCGGAATATTTGTTGCCATACCAACCGCGATACCAAGTGTGCCATTAAGGAGCAACCCCGGTGCGGCAGCAGGAAAGACTACTGGCTCCTTGCGCGTGTTGTCATAGTTGCCACGCCACTCTACCGTCTCTTTTTCAATGTCCCGAAGGTATTCACCTGAGAGCTTTGCCATCTTCGCCTCGGTGTAACGCATCGCCGCCGGAGCATCACCATCGACTGAACCGAAGTTGCCTTGACCGATAATGAGCGGATAGCGGGTAGTGAAATCCTGCGCGAGTTTTGCAAGCGCATCGTAGACCGCAGTATCACCATGTGGGTGGAATTTACCGAGCACATCTCCAACTACCGCAGCCGACTTACGGAAACGCGCACTTGAAGTGAGCCCCATTTGATGCATGGTAAAGAGAATACGTCGGTGGACCGGCTTCAGTCCGTCGCGTACATCAGGGAGCGCGCGCGAAGTAATGACCGTCATCGCATAGTCAAGGTATGCTTGCTGCATTTCCTCGCCAATCCCTTGCGGAATGATCTGATCGTACGCCGGCGCTTTGTTTTTATTGGGCTTCTTTTCTGCCATAAAACCTTACAATGATGTACCTAGTATACTATAAATAAGCCCCTAATTAAAGCGATTCCAGGCCAGAGAACCGTGCTGGCTTAACGCTCAACTTGTATGATCTCAAGCCCCGAATCAGTCATCTCGCCTTGCGGTCGCGCATCCTCTTCAGAAGCGGCGACAGGCGCTTCTGTGACATCTGGCTGCGGCAACTGATCCGCCGACTGTTCTCCTTCAGTGACTGCCTGGATCCCTTCACGGAGGGCGCGCGCCTGCTCTTGAAGTATCACTGAAGCATCTTGGAGAGACCCCACGAATGAGGAGAAATGAGTGGGCTCGTCTACTGTCGATGGGGTGATTGACTCTTGTTCGAGTGATGCAAGAAATGACACCGCCCACAAGAGAAAGACAACCCCGGTTATACCACCAGCAATACTAAAAGCGATGGTCTGACGCTCCGCACGGGATTTATTGCGGATATGCTCGAGTGAGTGGAACATATAATATATTGTGGCTTTCGAGTTTACTCGGCAAGAACAACAACCTCACCGTTCTTCCCTTCAACATCTTTCTTCTTGAGCGTTAACTTCTCTATCGGCTTCACTTCTTCGGCCCCCTCCTCTTTCAGGAATATCTTAAGCGCGCCCTTCTCACCAACCGCGCCATAGTGAATCGGAACAATGACCCTTGGTTCGATCTTCACCGCGACGCGGTGGGCGTCAGAAGAGCTCAAGACTCCTTCCCCACCGATGGGTACAAAGAGTATGTCGATCGAGTCGATGTCCTCAAAGACCTTCGTATTAATTTCTTTTTCAGAAAGTGCACCAAGAAAGCAAAGATTCATCCCGTCCATAGTGACGATGTAGATCGTATTGGGGCGCTCCTTACCTCCATAGTGTGATGTTGAAGGGAATCCTTTGATAAAGACTTTCTCAACCTCGTACTCACCGGGTCCCTGGATAACAAATGGAGCTCGATCGCCGTAGGTCACTTGTTCGACGCCGTTCATATCTTTGTCGTCTGTCGAAATAAGTACAATGTCCGCACCAAACTTTGCTCCCGAGAGCTTTGAGTCTTTTGAGATCGGGTTAAACGCAAGCGTTGTGTCACCCTGCGTGATTTTAACGAATTCCCCACCGTGATAGCTGATTACCATTGCCAAGTAGTATACCAGACCCACTAAAAACAGTCGATTCTCGTAATGTTTGTCGACACCACAAAAACGAGCAGAGATGTTGACAATTAATCTTCATGTGTTAGTATTCCAACTGGGCAAAGTACTTGTCGGTGATCCCCCCTCTGGCAAGCAGTGACCACTCCCTCCCCCCCTAAATGTGGTCACCCCACCCCGGTTTCTTCGGAAACCGGGGTTTCTCTTTTAAAGTGGCGCCTATTGACTGTTAGTTAGTCACCGCCTATAGTGTACCCACCCCGTGTATCACGGGTCTTTTGTTAGCCGTGGTGCAGAGCTAATCCTACCTACAGAGAATCTCCTGAGACGGCAGGTAGTACTGTGCACCACACAATTTAAAATATGATAGAAACAAAAGATGCGACGCCTGAGAAGACTCAGGACGACGCACCAAAAGGAGGAGCAAAGTCGGTAATGTCCGACCTTCTCGCGAAAGTGCCCAACCCACCAGTGGCGGGCGACCTGATTGAAGGACCGGTTATCGCTATCGAGCGATCGCACATCTATATCAACCTCGCACCATTTGGTACGGGGATTATCTATGGTCGCGAGTTCATGAATGCGCGTGATATCTTGCGGAAAGTGAATGTTGGCGACAGTATCGCTGCAAAGGTAGTCGATACTGAGGGGCTTCACGGTTACATTGAGCTCTCACTCAAGGAAGCGCGCCAAGCGCTCATCTGGGAAGAGGCTGAGGAAGCAATCACACATAAGACAATACTTGAGCTTCCGGTGAAAGACGCCAACAAAGGCGGACTCATTATTGAATGGCAGGGAATCCCCGGATTTCTCCCCGCATCACAACTGAAAGCAGAGCACTATCCGCGTGTTGAGCACGGTGATAAGGAGCGGATTCTCGAAGAACTCCGCCGACTCATCGGCACAAAACTTGCCGTATCAATCATTACCGCTGATCCGAAAGAGAATAAATTGATCTTCTCGGAGAAAGACCAACTTGAAGAAAGCAAGGTGGCACTAACGAAAGAATACGAACTTGGTGATGTTGTTGAAGGTGAGGTGACTGGTGTTGTTGAGTTTGGTATCTTTGTGAAGCTTCGCGAAGGACTCGAGGGTCTTGTTCACATCTCTGAGATTGACTGGGCACTTGTTGAGGACCCACACACACTCTTCACTGTCGGGGACAAAGTCAACGTCAAAGTGATTGACATCCAAGACGGGAAAGTCTCGCTCTCGATCAAGGCACTCAAGGAAAACCCATGGAAGGAGGCCGGATCAAAATATAAGAAGGGCGACATTGTAGATGGAGTGATCATCAAATACAACAAACATGGCGCACTTGCTTCTATCGAGGAGGGAGTCGCAGGGTTGGTTCATGTCTCAGAATTTGAGACTGAGACAAACCTCCATCAGACTCTTGAGCTCGGTAAGACATATAAGCTCGCAATCACACTCTTCGAGCCAGAAGAGCAGCGCATGACGCTCTCGTACAAACAAGCAAACGAGTAGAAACAGACGAGCTCTTGGCTCTTAAAAAACACCCAATACCTAATTGGGTGTTTTTTAATATGTTTTTTAGACTAACTTAATCTGACTAAGTCTTATGTGATTAATTAAACCGGTTCATCGCCTGCGTGTGTCCGTGTGAGATGATGGTTCCAACAATGTCTGAAGCTCTCCGTGCAAGAATCGGGAGCATATCTCTTTCTTTTTTATTAAAGGACCCCATCAGAAAATCAAGCACCTTCTCCTCTCCTTTTGGTTTTTTAACTGTCCCCTTTGGTGTTGTCGGAGACACGCCAATGCGTAATCGAATGAAATCCTTTGTACCGAGGCTCTTGATAACCGATGCAACGCCGCGATGCCCACCGGGGCCGCGCGAGAATGAGACCCGCTCTACACCGAAAGGAAGGTCAATGTCGTCATACACAACCACTAGTCGTTCCGCCTTTTTCTTATTGGTGGCGAAATTCTTGATGACGCTCCCCGATCGGTTCATGAGGAGTTCTGGCAAGACCAGTGTGACGGTATGTTTACCCATCTTTCCACTTGAAACAAGTGCGCCTTTCTTTTTTTCTTCCTCCCATTCCGGAAGATTAAATTTCTCACGAAGACTTTCAACTATAATGCGCCCCATGTTGTGTCGTGAGTCTTCATACTGTTCTCCCGTGTTGCCGAGACCGACTATTATGTATTCCATTCGCTCAATTTTAACACGAAAAGACACAGAACACAGAATCGCTCTTTGTGTCAAACACTTCTTTATACTACAATACTTGCAACATGTTTGGTGAACACATACACAATGATCAATCCCATAATCTTGATGCACCACCAACATCTACTCCCGCCGCTCCGCAACCTCCACAAGCTGAGCACACAACAAAAAAAGAGGATACCCTCTTTGAAATACTCAAGATTGTTTTTCTTGCTGTACTCATTGTCGTGCCGATCAGGGTCTTTATCGCACAACCGTTTGTAGTATCTGGCGCGTCGATGGACCCGACTTTTGAGAACGGCGAATATATTATCGTTGACCAACTCAGCTATAATTTTAATCAACCAAAACGTGGTGACGTCATTGTATTCCGCTTCCCGCTTGAACCGTCAAAATTCTTTATAAAGCGTATTGTAGGCCTTCCGGGAGAGCAACTCATTCTCCAAAAAAAGGCAACAATCATTATTAACAGTGAACACCCTGAAGGTATTATCTTTAACGAACCATATGTGGCACCCGAGAATATGAAGACCGGCTCGTTCTCTGTCGTACTCGGAGAGGGAGAATATTTCGTAATGGGCGACAATCGTGCGGAAAGTTCCGATTCACGCAGTTGGGGACCAATAAACAAAGAGCATATCGCGGGTAAAGCTTTTATTCGTCTCTTCCCGATTACGCACATCGATTTCCTGCCTGGGTCTATTAAGTAACGAACACTATTATGATATCGATTGCACACACATCACAGAAAACAACCGACCAGGCGCTTGTGTGTGCCGCAACGGTGGCTGAGCAATACGGCTTCCTTCCGATTGAATCAGTTATGCCGGAGTATGGCTCACAAAGCCGATCGAAGACAATACCGCAGACCACTTATGTAAACCCTTTTGAGAACGAGCTCGCGAAGATTATGCAATCATATGTCGACCACGGACATGCCGATCTTAAAGAGCCCACTTTGATTTATCAACACGGCGCATTCTCTGGAGGAAAAAAGAAGAATGCAGGGAATGTACTCTTTGGGCTTCACGCGATTGGGCTCTCGCACAGTATCGCCGAAGCACTCCTCGTGAAGACCGCACTCGCGACTCTTGAGGAGTTGGGAATCACCGAGTACCGAGTGCACGTGAATAGTATCGGCGACCGAGATTCAGCGGCACGTTTTACCAAAGAACTCACCAACTTCCTGCGCAAACACATAAATGATATACCAGCAAACATTCGGCAGACAATGAAGCAAGATGTGTCTTACGCGTACGATCAGCTCCTCAAGAAACAACATGAGCTCTGCTCACGTGCACCAACCACTGTCGAGTTTCTGACCGAGCCGAGCCGGCAACATCTCCGGGAGGTTCTTGAATACCTTGAGGTTGCGCAAGTTGAGTATGAACTCAATCCGTCCCTGATTGGACATCATGACTGTTATTCAAAAACACTTTTTGAGATACGTGCGCCGGGAAACTCCGCAGATGAAGAGATAGTGGTCTACGCCCGCGGTGGTCGTTATGATGAGCTTTCACAGAGAGCATTCCATGAAAAGGTTCCCGCTGCCGGCATCATCTTTGAATATGAGAAAAGAGGACGACTCACAAAAACACTCCAGAAAAAGAAAGAGCAAAAACCAAAATTCTATTTCATTCAGCTTGGATTTGAGTCTCGCCTGAGAAGTCTCGCCATAATTGAAACACTCCGCAAAGCACGAGTTCCGGTCTACCAGACGCTTGGCAAAGACCAGCTCTCCGCGCAACTTGAACTCGCACGAGTCCTCGGTATTCCGTATTGCGTGATCATGGGGCAAAAAGAAGCACTTGAAAGATCAGTGATTGTTCGTAATATGGACACCTGTTCACAGCAGATCGTCGCGGTTGATGAGCTGCCGAGATACCTGAAGAGTCTTTAGTTCCCAATCGACAACCTTAGCCTCTGTGAGCGCCAAGACGACCGCTGACCAGCGACTCGTGCTGTTGCGTGCCACAACAGTGTATGTTACAGTTCCCCCTATCAATATGATTAATGTTGAAGTAACAAAAAAGAATAACGAGAATATAACAAATCTGATTCGTCGCTTCACCAAGCGCATGCAAGGATCTGGCGTTCTTCGTCGTGTTCGGAAGATCCGTTACTGGGATCGTCCCGCCTCAGACTTCAAAAAAAAGCAGACCGCACTGCGTAAGATGGGTCGTCGTGAGGAGTTTGAAAAACTCTATAAGCAGGGCAAGATCTCAATGGAGCGCGGTCGACGACGATTTTAACCCCACTAAGAAATGGAGGATCAGAATCTCTCGATCACCACAACACTGAAAGGCAAGACCCCGCGCTTGCCTTTTGTTCGTATGAAGGAAGAGGTACTCGGAAAGCGGTACTCGCTCAGCTTAGTATTCATTGGTGATCAGCGCGCGCGAACACTCAACAAGAGATTCCGCAACAAAGACTACGTCCCCGATGTGCTCTCGTTCCCACTCGAGAAGACAGTTGGCGAGATATTCATCAATCCTTATCAAGCAAGACGACGTGCGAGAGATTTTGATATGAATACCGATCAATTCATCGCGCTACTCTTTATCCACGGGATGCTTCATTTGAAAGGACTCAGGCATGGTAGTACAATGGAAAGAAAGGAGCGTGCGTACTTAGACCGTCTGTACAGCTAGAACCTTCCCATTTTCACAACAGCACCGCTCCAAGAGAAACTCTTTCCGGGTCAGAGAGGATCTTTTGTCTTATTTTACACAATCATGGCAAGAAACATCATCACCGGCATCGACATTGGCACCTACCAGGTGAAGATTGTTATTGCAGAGTACACAAAAGGAAAAGACCGATCTTTCCCCCGGATCATCGGAACCGGTTTTGCCGAATCAAAAGGACTCAGGCATGGGTACATAATCAACGCAAGTGATATTATCCGCAGTATCAAGATTGCGTTGAAACAAGCCGAAGAAGCGGCACAGGTCCGAGTCAAAAACGCCTATCTCTCAATAGGTGGTGTCGGGCTCGAGGAAGTATATTCAAAAGGTGAAGTGATAATCACTCGCGCAGACGGCGAGATCACCGACCTTGATACCAAAAAAGCATTTGAAGACAGCGAAGAGAAGGCGCGTCCAAAGATCGCCAACCGAAAGATCATCCACACTATCCCGGTTACTTTCCGTGTCGACGGTCTACCTGTGCTTGGTCGCGCTATTGGTATGCGCGGTTCACGCCTCGAAGTTGAAACACTCTTGGTCACCTGTCTTGAGCAACATCTCGGTGACCTGATCCAAGCTGTGGAAGAAGCGGGAGTTGAGGTTGATGATGTTATGGCCTCCCCGATTGCTGCAAGTCTAATCACACTCACAAAAGCACAAAAAATGGCCGGGTGTGTTCTCGCAAATATTGGTTCGGAGACTGTGTCTATTGTTGTGTTTGAGGACAATGTACCAATCTCACTTAAGGTATTTCCCATTGGATCCACTGACATCACAAACGATATTGCACTTGGACTCAAAGTCTCGCTTGAAGAGGCTGAGCAGATCAAACGCGGTGCGATAACCGGCGCAACCTACCCAAAAAAGAAACTTGATGAAATCATTATTGCTCGTCTCTCGGATATTTTTGAGCTTATCGACAACCACCTCAAGAAAATCGGTAAAAACGGACTCCTCCCTGCCGGAATCATTATCACCGGTGGCGGCTCGGGTATCGCAACCATTGAAGACCTCGCTAAGGCCGCACTGAAACTTCCGTCTAAACTCGCAACGGTCCGTTTTGGTGACCGCACAAAAGTGAAGGACTCATCGTGGGCAGTTGCATACGGTCTGTGTGTATGGGGTCTCACTGCAAACGAGGATGACGGACCAGTTGGTATCCAACTTGCACACAAAACACGAGTGAATCTTGTGCAGTGGATCAAGCAATTCCTTCCTTAGAGTACGCCCACTGATTCAGTATCAAGTATCTATAATTCATGGCCCACAACCTGCCTTCTCACGACAAAATACCGAAACGAAACCCGGAAATGTCAACGGGTTTCTTTTTTCGCCGCGCCTGTTATGATGGTGCTACATAAATCACAATAGGGATTGGGCATATGAAAAAGGTACAACCAGACGTAGAAGCATTTGCACGAATACGTGTTATTGGAGTCGGTGGCTCAGGAAACAACGCGGTAAACCACATGGTGAACTCAAAGGTCCGCGGTGTGGACTTTATCGCTATAAACACAGACGCACAGGATCTCCACAACTCACTCGCGAAGAAGAAGATCCATATCGGAAAAAATCTCACGCGTGGGCTTGGGACTGGCATGAATCCTGAGAAAGGAAAGCGAGCAGCCGAGGAAACCACCGAAGAGACTCAGGAAGTCCTCAAAGGTTCCGACATGGTGTTTGTCACCTGTGGTATGGGTGGTGGTACCGGAACCGGTGCCGCGCCAGTTGTCGCTCATCTTGCTCGCGAATCGGGCGCGCTCACTGTCGCGGTTGTCACGAAGCCATTCTCATTTGAAGGGCAGCAGCGTATGCGCCTCGCGGAACTTGGTCTTGAGGAACTCAAGAAAGAAGTTGACGCACTTGTCGTCATCCCGAACGACCGCCTGCTCGCGGTCGTACAGCGTGAGACTTCGGTCAAGAACGCCTTTGCTATGTGTGACGATATCCTCAAGCAAGCCGTCGAGGGTATCTCAGACCTCATCACGATGCCAGGTATCATCAATGTCGACTTTGCCGACATTCGGGCGGTTATGGATAACGCAGGTTCAGCACTTATGGGGATTGGTACTGCCTCAGGAGAGAAACGCACCGAAGACGCTGCGAAAGCCGCGATTAGCTCACCACTCCTTGAGGTGTCAATTGCAGGCGCGAAAGGTGTTCTCTTTGCGGTCGCAGGTGGTGATGATCTCTCAATGCTTGAGATCCAGGACGCAGCAAAAGTCATCACCGAATCAATCGACCCAAATGCCCGCGTCATATTTGGAACAGTTGTTGATGATTCACTTAAGAAAAACGAGGTGAAGGTCACTGTTATTGCAACCGGATTCCCTGAGAACGTTATTCATGGAAGCAAAAACTCCTCTCTCTTTGGACTCCCCAAGAAAGAAGATGAGAGCGAAGGAGGAGAAAAAAAAGAGAGCAAAATATATAATTCAGTATCAATACTCGGTGGGTCAACAAATATCGAGAAGAAGATCGAGAAGAAGGAAGAGGTAAAGGAAGAAAAAGAACCCACCCACAAAAAGGAAGGTGTTGACAACGATGACGACAACGACGATTGGGGTGCAGTTCCCGCATTCTTGCGACGATCAAAGCTTAAATAAGCTTTGTGTCACGCAGAATGCGAACTTGCACCCCAATGGGGCACAAAAGCGTTAAGAAAACGAGACCTGCGTCTCGTTTTTAGCTTTTGTGAGGCGGAGCCATGTCGCTTTGCGACGGCGAGCCCGGGCAGGAGCCACCCGGTAGAATTCGAGTGAAGCGAAAGATTATACCGAGGTGGGCTGACGCCAGTTCCCGCATTCTTGCGACGATCAAAGCTGAAGTAAAATAAGAAATCAAGAAAAACCTCCAAACTAATTGCATTGGTTTGGGGTTTTTCTTTCCAAGAATGTGCTATCATTGTCCATATCATTGCGCTTGATTCTTAATTTATTTCACCATGTATGACCTCGCGATAATAGGAGGCGGGCCGGGCGGTATCGCTGCCGGAGTCTACGCTTCACGCAAAAAACTGAAAACTATCTTCATCACTGAAGAATGGGGTGGACAGAGTATCGTCTCAGAAGAAATACAAAACTGGATAGGTGATATCACCGTCTCCGGAGAAGAGCTCGCAAAGAAACTCGAAGGTCACCTGAAGGCGTATGCTGACAATATTGTCGATATCGTATCAGAAGTGCGCGCAACAAGTGTCGAGAAAAGAGATGATAGTTTTACAATCATCACTAGTGATGGAAAGACATACAACGCGAAGACTGTCCTCATCACAACCGGAGCACATCGGAGAAAACTCGCTGCACCCGGCGCAGAAGAATTTGATAACAAGGGAGTTACCTACTGTGCCTCTTGTGACGGGCCTCTTTTTTCGGGACAAGACGTCGCGGTGATTGGTGGTGGTAACGCAGGATTCGAGACCGCCGCACAGCTCCTCGCGTACGCAAAGAGTGTCACCCTTCTCCATCACCGAGATGAATTCAAAGCTGACCCGGTCACTGTTGAAAGGGTGCTAAAACGCCCAAACATGAAAGCAATCACCAACGCAGAGACTACCGAAGTTCTCGGCGACACGTTTGTAAAAGGTTTGAAATACAAAGACACAAAGACAGGTGAAGAGCACGAACTCGCGGTTACCGGCGTCTTTGTTGAGATCGGCTTCGTACCAAACACTGAATTCTTAAAGGGAGTGGTTGACCTCGACCCAGTCGGTAGGATTAAAGTCGACGGTAAGAGCCAGCGTTCTTCTCTAGAAGGCATTTGGGCCGCCGGAGACTGCTCAGACGCGCTCTACCACCAGAACAACATCGCCGCAGGAGACGCGATCAAAGCGCTTGAGGATATCTACAACTATCTCAACTTATAGAGACCGACGCCATCAACAACGTCGGTAACGCCGCAGGAACCATTTAGACAATACTCCAACGTGGTTAGACTACGGTTTGGAAGTGTGCATAACAAAATACCTGTTTAAGCGGCGACCTGGACCAGTCTCCTCTTCTAAGATTCTGTTTATCTGACGCAGATGTGCTATTTTGCCGCGCGCACCGGATTATTCAAAAGCGTTACAAAAAGCGATGCGCCTGCGGCGGCAATAAATGCAACCTTAAGTGGGAAGAACAACACGAGAACACCAACAAGGCCGAGCATTGCAGTGCGACCAAGATTAAGTGACACTTCTTTGAGTACTGTGAACTCATCAATATAGTGTCCGTTGTCAGCCGCAATATCATATGTGGTCACATCAATTGAAAGCCGGTTCACTACCCTGCCGAGTCCGTGGTATGTATCGAGGAGGAAAACCTGAAACCCAGTCTCGATAAATACCTTCACGATCCAACCGGTCATATTAAGAAAAGACCCGACCGTAAGTACTCGCTTCCTGCTCCACCGATCAACAAGATCACCTACCACAAAGCGTAACGCACCGAGTATAAAAATAGTAACTGACGAGACAATACCAACCACGAGATACTCACCTTGAAGAAGAAGGAAAACAAAAATAGGCCAGATGACAGCCGAGACAACCGTCTGTGCGCCATCGCCGAAGTAACCGATCGTGAGAGAGCGGTTCTTTTTATTTATAAGCTCGGAGAATGTCCCAAGATACGAGTATGAATACTTCTCTTTCTTATCTTCAATAAAGAAAAGCGGCGTGACGCTGCTTAAGAGGATACACACCGAAGCAATGAAGAGTGTTGTGAATCCAAACCCGACAATCATAAACCCACCGACGAACGGCGTGAGTACCGCAAGAACCTGCGAAGCAGTGATTAATATCGACATCTGACGTCCGCGCGCCCTCTTGCTAGTAAACGACGTGAAGTCGACATGGTACGGCACCCAGTAGAGTATTTTATAGATTGAACTCGCGAGAAGATAGAGCATAATACCCGCAAAGAGGTAGTACTGCGCCAGGAGGAAACCGATGCTTGAGAGAGCCGCAAACGGCACTGCGTACATCATAAGCCGCTTCATGCCCACCCTGCCGATGAGCATCGCGCCAATCGGCGTAAGGAGCGCCGTTAGAAAGAAAGCAACCATAAAGAGAATAATTGTTTTCTCGATCGAGTGGTTAAGTTCTTCAAAGAAGAAGATGACGCCGAAAACGCCGACTACCCCAAAGCCAAATTGGAGCAACAGCCGATTAAGGTAGAGCGCGAGGATGTTAAAGGAGAAATGAATATTCCGGTAACTCTTGAGAGAAAATTTCATAATACCTTTGAGTATAGCACCGCTGCGCACCCACTTTGTTGTTTAGTTGTGGAGATATCTCTTGGTGACCCTACGGGGAAGGCGTCAGGTTTCTAAGCTCTCGCCACACCCCACAGGGTGTGGCGATCACTAAGAACCTCCTGCCCGGACTCGGCGACAAGCCTCCGCCTGCGGCGGATCTTGTATACCGCCTCCGTCTTTCGATTCCCCGTAGG